>NZ_RYXZ01000020.1:0-1539 GCF_004378845.1 Campylobacter sp. CH278
GGAATTTTTAGAAAAAGTTTATCAAAATATAGAAAATTTCAATCACTCTTTAGATGAAGATGAGTTTATACAGGATGAAGTTTTAAGAGGAGCTTTTGCTTATCGTGGAAAAATGATTGCTGATGTATTAAAACTTCATATACAAGATAAGACGCATTTTATCACATCTTACATCAAGGCTTACCATGAATGGTTGCTTTATTTTATGGAAAAGTTAGAACAAAAATACAAGTCTTTGTCAAAAGTATGAAATTTTATTGCTCTAAAGTATAAAATATTTTTTTGATTGCACGATATAGCATTTAACAAGTTCATGGATGAGCTTGAATTTTTTTAAAAGGATTTAAAATGGGATTTCGTATTAACACCAATGTTGCAGCTTTAAATGCTAAAGCAAACTCTGATTTAAATAGCAAAAGTTTAGATGCTTCTTTAAGCAGACTTAGTTCAGGTCTTAGAATCAACTCCGCAGCAGATGATGCTTCAGGGATGGCGATAGCAGATAGTTTAAGATCTCAAGCTAATACTTTAGGTCAAGCTATATCTAATGGTAACGATGCTTTAGGTATCTTGCAAACTGCTGATAAGGCTATGGATGAGCAACTTAAAATCTTAGATACTATTAAAACTAAGGCAACTCAAGCAGCTCAAGATGGACAAAGTTTAAAAACAAGAACCATGCTTCAAGCAGATATCAACCGTTTAATGGAAGAACTTGACAATATAGCAAATACTACTTCATTTAACGGTAAGCAACTTTTAAGTGGAAATTTTATCAATCAAGAATTTCAAATCGGTGCTAGTTCAAATCAAACTGTAAAAGCTACTATAGGAGCAACTCAATCTTCTAAGATAGGTTTAACACGCTTTGAAACAGGAGGAAGAATTTCATCTAGTGGCGAAGTGCAATTTACTCTTAAAAACTACAACGGTATAGATGATTTTAAATTCCAAAAAGTTGTGATTTCAACTTCAGTTGGAACAGGACTTGGAGCCTTAGCTGATGAGATCAATAAAAATGCTGATAAAACAGGTGTTAGAGCTACTTTTACAGTAGAAACTAGAGGTATATCAGCAGTTAGAGAAGGAACTACTTCAGATAATTTTACTATCAATGGAGTAACTATAGGTAAAGTAGAATACAAAGATGGTGATGCTAATGGAGCCTTAGTTGCTGCAATCAATACGGTTAAAGATACCACTGGAGTTGAAGCTTCGATCGATGCTAATGGACAGCTTTTACTTACTTCAAGAGAAGGTAGAGGGATTAAAATCGATGGAAGTATTGGTAGAGGTGCCTTTATCAATCCAAATATGATGGAAAATTATGGTCGTTTATCTTTAGTTAAAAATGATGGTAGAGATATTTTAGTAAGTGGTACAGGTCTTTCTTTTACAGGTTTTGGAGCAGACAATTTTATCTCTCAAGCTTCTGTTTCTTTAAGAGAGTCAAAAGGACAGCTTGATGCTAATATCGCTGATGCTATGGGATTTGGTTCTGCAAACAAAGG
The DNA here is from genome assembly GCF_004378845.1 of Campylobacter sp. CH278. Lineage (NCBI taxonomy): Bacteria > Pseudomonadati > Campylobacterota > Epsilonproteobacteria > Campylobacterales > Campylobacteraceae > Campylobacter > Campylobacter sp. CH278. The sequence goes on from NZ_RYXZ01000020.1 coordinate 1,512, forward strand.
AGTTATTTTAGCTGGTTATTCTTCTGTT
>NZ_RYXZ01000021.1:0-796 GCF_004378845.1 Campylobacter sp. CH278
TAAAAATTTAGCTAAACACTATAAACATCTTTTTGTATTTGAAAGTGAAATAGAACTTTTTATCCTAGCTTTAAGTACACTGGATTTGAGTGAAGAGCTAAAAACTTATCAAGTGATATTGTTTGATGCAGCAGCCAAGGATATAGAAATTCAAATTGCTATGATTTTTGATCAGCAAAGTATTTTAGAGTATTTAAGTTTGTATGAAATGTTTATTAGCTCGCATTATTATCTTAAATACTATGAAGCTTCTATTTTATCTTTAAATGAACTTTGCATTAAAAGTGCAAGTGTAGCAATAAGAAATGCAGATATTACTTGTTTTTTACTTTTGTTAACACATGGACAGTTTTTACAAAACATCCCTTTTATGCTTGAAAGCATTCCTTTTCAAAGAATCTTAAGTGAAAGAAAAAACAAATTTGATAATGCTATAGTAGTTTCTGCAGGACCTAGTTTAGCCAAACAACTTCCTTTACTTAAAGCTTATCAAGATAAAGCAGTGATATTTTGTGCTGATGGGGCTTTGAGTATGCTTGAGAAAAAAGGCATAGTGCCTGATTATGTGACGAATTTAGATTTTGAAGACTTGCCTTTAAGATTTTTTCAAAATAAAGAAAATTTAAAACAAAGCATTATCGCTCTTGAGTGTGCCACGCATCCTAATGTCGTGCGTAGTTTAAAGGATGAAAATTGTATGATTATTTTAAGAAATAAAGCTTTATATCAACGCTTCAATCTTAACGACTTTGGTTATGTTGATACAGGTACTCATGTAAGTCATTTTTCTTATACT
>NZ_RYXZ01000022.1:0-767 GCF_004378845.1 Campylobacter sp. CH278
AACAACTACTTTTGGAGTAAAAGATGAATCAGCAGGTGTTACTACACTTAAAGGCGCTATGGCAGTGATGGATATAGCTGAAACAGCTATAACAAATCTTGATCAAATCAGAGCAGACATTGGTTCAGTGCAAAATCAAATCACATCAACTATAAATAATATCACTGTTACTCAAGTCAATGTTAAATCAGCAGAATCTCAAATCCGTGATGTAGACTTTGCAGCTGAGAGTGCAAACTATTCTAAAGCAAATATCTTAGCTCAAAGTGGCTCTTATGCCATGGCACAGGCTAATTCTGTTCAACAAAATGTTTTAAGATTGCTACAGTAGTTTAAAAAGCTGCAATATATACAAATCCAAGCCTAGTTTAGAACTAGGCTTTTTTTATTTTAAACTCTAAAATTTTTAATGAAACTAAAACTTGGAACACTTCTTGCTTTAATCTTTTCGATGCAATATTTTGAAAGGATTTAAAATGGGTTTTAGGATAAATACCAACATCGGTGCATTAAACGCACATGCAAATTCAGTTGTCAATGCTAACGAGCTTGACAAGTCTTTAAGCAGACTTAGTTCAGGTCTTAGAATCAACTCCGCAGCAGATGATGCTTCAGGGATGGCGATAGCAGATTCTTTGCGTTCACAAGCAGCCACTTTAGGTCAAGCCATAAACAATGGTAATGATGCCATAGGTATCTTGCAAACTGCTGATAAGGCTATGGATGAGCAACTTAAAATCTTAGATACTATTAAAACTAAGGCAACT
>NZ_RYXZ01000023.1:0-724 GCF_004378845.1 Campylobacter sp. CH278
AGAAAGAATTTAAGTGATACAGCTATCATTGTTTCTACAGGACCATCTCTTACTAAACAACTTCCTTTATTAAAAAAGTATGCTAGCAAAGCTACGATTTTTTGTGCGGATTCTTCTTATCCTATTTTAGCTAAGCATGGTATAAAGCCTGATTATGTGCTTTCTTTGGAAAGGATTCCTTTAACTTCTGAATTTTTTAACAATGATTTTGGGGAATTTGATAAGGATATTATGTTTATTGTTAAATCTGTTACACATCCTCACACTATCAAATATCTTCAAAAAAATAATAGAGCTTTTATACTTGTATCCACTTATGCAAGTTTTATACAATATTTAAAATTAGATTATTTTGGATATTTTAACATGGGCAAAAGTGTAGCAAATATGAGCTACCTACTTACAGAATATTTAAACTATAAAAACATTATTCTCATAGGACAGGATTTAGCTTATGCAAAAGATGGATTTTCCCATACTAAAGATTATAAAAATCTTGATAAACATGAAGGACATTTTCAAAGAGATAAGGGCAAATTTCAATGTTTAGCTTATGGAGGTAACGGAAAAGTTGAAAGCTCTGAAATTTGGACTATGTTTCGACTAATTTTTGAAAATGATATTAATTATTTTCAAAAATTATTTAATATCACCACCTACAACTGTACCGAAGGTGGAGCAAGGATAGAAGGAACTATAGAAAAACCTTTTTTATGGGCTTGTG
>NZ_RYXZ01000024.1:0-663 GCF_004378845.1 Campylobacter sp. CH278
CTTTATATCAACGCTTCAATCTTAACGACTTTGGTTATGTTGATACAGGTACTCATGTAAGTCATTTTTCTTATACTTTAGCTTTAGCTTTAGGATTTAAAAATATTATTATGATAGGGCAAGATTTAGCCTTTGATGAAGAAGGAAATTCACACTCAAAAGGTTTTGATTTTGGAGAGAAATTTAGCGGTGAAGAAAATATAGATAAACTTAAAGTCCCTGCCTATGGAGGCAAAGGAGAAGTTTTAACCCATATAACTTGGAATGATTATCGTATAAAACTTGAATATCTTTTTGCTTGCAATGATCAAAAGGCTAAATTTTACAATGCTACTGAAGGTGGAGTAAGAATTAATTTTACTGAAGAACTTTCCTTTAAAGAATGTTGTGAAAAACTCCTTGCAAAAGAAAAACCTAAATTTGAACTTCCAAAAAGTTTAACTAAAAATAGAAGTGACAAACTCCTAGTTAAATTCAAAGAAAAAATACAAAAAGATCAAGATAATGCTAAAAGATTTTTAAATGATGCTTTAGCTTTAAAACAAATTTTAGAAAATATACTCAGTAAAGATTTTATTTTACCTTTGGAATTTTTAGAAAAAGTTTATCAAAATATAGAAAATTTCAATCACTCTTTAGATGAAGATGAGTTTATACAGGATG
>NZ_RYXZ01000025.1:0-585 GCF_004378845.1 Campylobacter sp. CH278
TCAAAATCTAAATTCGTCACATAATCAGGCACTATGCCTTTTTTCTCAAGCATACTCAAAGCCCCATCAGCACAAAAGATCACTGCTTTTTCTTGATAAGCTTTAAGTAAAGGAAGTTGTTTGGCTAAACTAGGTCCTGCAGAAACTACTATAGCATTATCAAATTTATTTTTTCTTTCATTTAAGATTCTTTGAAAAGGAATGCTTTCAAGCATAGAAGGGATGTTTTGTAAAAGATGAGAATAGCACTCAAAACCGATATGTAGGCTAGAATTTAAATTTCTTACTATGACTTCTATATTTTTCTCGCAAAGTATATTAGCCTTATACCAATCATCTTGTTGAAATTGTTTATAAAAAGAATTATTTACAAACATTTCATATAAACTTAGATACTCAAACATATCCTTCATATCAAAAAGTATAAGCAGTTGAATATCCGCTCTTTCTTCTTCGATATCTACAAGATAAATTTTTCCACTACAAAGTTCCTCGCTCAAATCTATCATACTTAAAGCTAGGATAAAAAGTTCTATTTCACTTTCAAATACAAAAAGATGTTTATAGTGTTTAGCTAAATTTTTA
>NZ_RYXZ01000026.1:0-537 GCF_004378845.1 Campylobacter sp. CH278
TAGAAATAATAGCTGATTCATTAGCAATTTCAACATTATCTTTAGTAGTTTGATCAATTTGAGCTACACTATCATTGATCTGAGTGATACCTGCAGTTTGTTCTTTAATACTTTCTGCCATATCATTGATAGATTGAACAAGTAAATTAGTATTAGCTTCAATTTCTGATAAAGACTTTTGAGTTCTTTCAGCTAACTTTCTAACTTCATCAGCCACAACAGCAAATCCTCTACCATGTTCTCCAGCACGTGCAGCTTCAATAGCAGCATTTAAAGCTAGAAGATTAATTTGATCTGCAATATCACCTATAATACCTGTAACATTTTTAATCTCTTCAGATTGAGTGATAACATCACTAGTTTTAACTGAAACATTTTGCATAGAAGAAGTGATCTCTTCTAAAGCTGCTGCAGTTTCTTCTAAAGATTGAGCTTGAGAATTTGAAGAAGTGGTTAAGCTTTGAACAGCAGTTTGTAATTTTCCACTTTCATTAGCTAAAGCATTAGCAAAGTCTGAACTTTGTTTTAGCATTTTAA
>NZ_RYXZ01000027.1:0-436 GCF_004378845.1 Campylobacter sp. CH278
TTTCCAAAACCATCAATCTTGCACTTTGTAATTCATTTGAAAAATCTAAGATATGAAACATTATCCAAATGATTTCTATATCTTTTTCAAAAACAACAATATGTTGATGATTTTTATTTTGCAATAAAGCTTTAAATAAAATTCCATTTCCAAAACCATAAAAATACAATACAGGATAAAGTAGGTATTTATCATTATAAGTGTTTAGCATAGTTTGCAATTCTTTAATGGGATCTTGATAAAGTAAATTTTCATTATACCCCCCCCCATTATTTTTTATACTTGTATCTTTTAGATTGATATCTAGATTATCTTTACCTAAGATAAGTTCAAATTTACTTGATTTAATTTCTTTTAAACTTTCTTTTAAAAGAATATTGCTTAAAGCCTCAATGTTTTTGTTAAAAAGTTCTTTTTGAGTAGGGGTGAAGGTCAT
>NZ_RYXZ01000028.1:0-425 GCF_004378845.1 Campylobacter sp. CH278
ATAAATCCAATCGGTATTTACCGATTGGATTTATTAAGAACAAATCAAATTAAGTTAAACGAAACTCCAGGAGCTTCCTATCAAGACAATGGTTTATGGTTTCAAATTTTTGCTCTTGCTAAAAGTATTTATTTTATTAATGAAGCATTTTATATGCTTAGAAGAGATAATCCTAATTCATCCGTAAAAAGCAAAGAAAAAGTATATTGTGCATGTGAAGAATATGATTTTATTCGAGATTTTTTAAAAAAACATCCTGATCTTGAAAAAACACTTGCTCCAATATGTGCTTTGCATCGTTTTGGAAATTATATGTTTACTTTAGAAAGAATCGATGAAAGATATAAGTTGGATTTTTTAAAAAGATTTTCGCAAGATTTTCGCAAGATTTTAAAAGATAAAGAGCTTGATGAGAATTTATTCGG
>NZ_RYXZ01000029.1:0-419 GCF_004378845.1 Campylobacter sp. CH278
TATTATTTTGTAAAAATGAGTTAAAAAATAAGCAAGGATGAAATGATGAATTATAATACTCCAAAAGTTTCTATTGTTGTACCTTCATTAAATTCTATATCATATATAAGAGAATGTATTGATAGTATATTAAATCAAACTTTAAAAGATATTGAGATACTTTGTATTGATGCAAATTCAACTGATGGAACTTTAGAAGTTTTAAAAAACTATGAAAAAAAAGATAAGAGGCTTAGGGTAATAATATCAGATAAGAAAAGTTATGGTTATCAAATGAATCTTGGTATAAAAGAGGCAAAGGGAGAATATCTTGGTATAGTTGAAAGTGATGATTATATTAAAACAAATATGTATGAAAGACTTTATGAAATTGCTAAAAAGAATGATTGTGAAGTTGTTAAAGGGGATTTTTATATATT
>NZ_RYXZ01000002.1:0-223380 GCF_004378845.1 Campylobacter sp. CH278
GATTAAATAAAGGATTAAATAGTATAAATATTTGTGTAAGTATTTATATAAGTATTTGGTGGGTTGAAAAATGGGGGGGGGTAGAAATTTCTCCAATCACCCCAAAGTTAAAAGTATTTTCCTAGGCTTACATAAACTCTTGCTCAATGTTCTCCATCGTGTTTAAACCGATGAACAGCTCTTGCAGCATCCATTTTTACATAAAAATTAGCGCTTCTTGTATAGAGTATTTGCATACCCATTGCATCCATAAAATAATGATTTTCGCTTTGATATTCTTTATTTTCATACCAAGAATATCCTATATCATAAAAAGGAGTCAAGTAAAGCCCTTCTAAAGGTGTTTGAAATCTTATTCCTAAGGTGCCAGAAATAACATTATCCGCACTCCCCTCGCCTTCTAAATAAGCACGCACACCATAAGGTCCACCTAAAGACACGGATTCACTACTATCTAAAACAGCACCACCGATAACTTTTTGATAATTGAGTTGAAAAATGTGAGTTAAGCGTTCTTGGAATTGATATTCGTTGCTTAAATTTAAATTCATTTTTCCAAAATTCCCTAAATTTACTCCATTAAATCCAGAAGAATCACCATCATTTTCAACATTGCCATATGTAAAATTTAAAGTATAACTTAGGACATTATTCTCCAAACCTTTATAAGTTCCTTCTATGCCTAAATTTACACTATTGCTCGCTTTTTCATTACTTACTAAACCATCAAGATAATAATCTTTAATCTTTTTATGAGTAAAACCCGAAACAAGATATAAAGAATACTCGGTATATAAAAACACAGGATAAGAAAAATTTACCCCAACATTCATAGAGTCCCCATAAAAACCAAGATTTCTATAAATTCCACCAAGAACATAATGTCCTTGAGTTGCAAATGGAGTAATTTTTAAATTTCCTATAAAAGTACTATAATTAATCCCATAATCTATTTGATTTTCATCGCTATCTTGAAGATAAAAATTTAAGTTATCCCCTTGTCTTGCTATATTGTTTAAACTTTGACTCATTCCTGCTCTAAAACGACCTGTTTCTTTAGTCCCATAGTTGTTAGAATATAAAGTTAAAGTTGCACTATCACCTTTGTTTACTTCTATAATAACATCGCTTTCTCCATAACCATCACCTGATTGTAAATTAGCATTGGTTTGGATTCCGTATATTTCATTGATTTTGTAAATTTCATTTTCCACATTTTTAGTTGTGATAACTTTCCCTTTAAGATTTTTGTTCAATTTACTCTCTAAAGCATAATCCCTCACACCTGAGTTGTTTTTAATGATTACTTTTCCTAAAGTTCCAAAAGCTATGTTAATTTGCACTTTGTTAGAACTTAAATCTTGTGGTGGTATATAAGCAGTTGCCGAAGGATAGCCACTTACTTGACAATAATAAGCTATAATGTTTGTTATATCTTTTAAATTTTATAAGCTTAACTCTTGGTTGCGATACTCAGCTATTGCATCTTGAATTTCTTTTTCGCTAATTCTTAATTTTTTAAATGTCAAATCTTTATTATCGATATGCAAAACATACTCTCTTACAAAAACCTTAGCTTCATTTTGATCAGTTTGTGAATTTGTAATATTTGTAGTATTTTGCTCTTTAAAATTTACAGGGCTTTTTTGATTTTTTAATGTATTCTTTAAATTTTTATTTTGCGGTTCATTTGCTTCAGGAGAGCTTTCTATAAGCTCTCTTATTTTATTATTATTTAGCTCTTCAGCATGTGAAAATACTTGCAATAAGACTAAAACAACTAAAATTTTTCTCATTTTTATTTCCTATTTTGCATTTACACAAATATTCATTGTCTTAAAATTATCACTTACAATACAACGCAAACCACTACTTCTAGCATCTGCTTCTCCTATTTCCACTTGATCATCATCTTCTTCTTTTTTTGTGTCTACTTCGGTTTGAATTTTTATAGGAGCTTCTACAACCTTTTCAGGAATTTCAGGCGGCAATACAGAAGGTTTGTCTGGATCTTCACCCCCTTGTTTATCTGGCTCATAGATAGATATATTTGGTTTTTCTGGCAATGAGGCTAATTTTCCTTTAAAATTAAAATTTCCAGTGTATGCTTTATCATCTACATCTTTACCTTCTATAGAAAAACCTTGAGAATTTAGAATTTCATTTTCAAGCTTATAGTGAAATCCTTCATTTCCACTAAGATCCGCAAACTGCTTTTCAAGAGCTTCTTTTTGTTCTAAAAGTTTTTCATACATAACTTTAAGTGTTTCATCGCTAACTAAGCCTGATTCTTTGATTTTTTCATAGTTTTTATTTTCTTTGTCAAGTTGAGCTAAGGCTTCTTGGTATTTTTGTAATTCTTCTTTAAAACTAGCGAAATAACCTTCGCCGGTTTTGATTTTATGCATAGCAGTTTTCTTTTGCGTCCATTTTTCATAAAGATTGGTATAATTTTTATAATTTTGATCTTGGGAATTTTTCCACAAATTTACAAATTCTTGTTCTACTCCAGTATCTTTAAACGCATTTAAGAAATTTAAACTTTGAGTGATCTCACTAGCTTCATTTTCCCCTACCACACCCTTACTATCTGTGTAAGTCCAAGTTTTGGTATCAAAATCATAAGTGTATTTTCCATTCATCAAATCATCTAAAATTCTTTGAAGTAATTTTGGATCAAAGTCATTTTTGGATAATACAGGATCTTTAAAATCAGGTACTTCTGGAGTAATTTTTGCATTACCATCATAATAAGAAACATATCCATTGTTATAATCTTTACTAACTACCCCTCCTTGATTCTCTAAAAATCCAACCATTGCTTCATTAATAACTTTATTTTTTATATTATAATCATAAAATTCAAAGCCTCTTCCATGTGCAAGAGCAGAATCATTTAAAATCTCTCCAAAAAATTTACCTTTAACATCATAATAACCAGCGTAAGTATCTCGAGAATTTTTTTCATAGTATACGAAAATATTGTTTGTTTTTAATATTCCATCCCACCAATCTTTAACAAAATATCCCATAAATAAACCTTGGAACATCTCTTTATTATTAGTTCTATATTTTTGAACTTTTATTTTTGTTTCTTTTCCAAATTTCATTTGGATATTATTAAAATTTACATCTCCAACTCTAGAATTAAAAAGCCCCCTAAGAATCCACCTGCAGCATTAAATTCATAATTATTATAATCATTGCCAAACCAGCCACCGACACCATCTCCAGCTTTAGCATAAATTTGCATTTTTTGATCAAAATTAATTAAAATATTTTTAAAGCTAACATAAAGTATATCTTTATTCAGAGGATTTAAAATTCCAATAAATCCACCAGATCCAACATTAAAAAGCTTATCTGAAGCAATTCCATCAGGAGTCCAAACATATCCTCTTTTCGCAATAATATCTCCAAAATTTATTAAAGAAATTTTTTCAAAAGAATTAGTTCCATTTATAGCTCCAGCAAAACCTCCTGCGCCAGCATGCTTGACAAAAGTTTTACCATCTGCTTGAACACTACCTATATTTTTTAAATCAATTTGAGAAAAATATGATTTATCTCCAGCATAACCTACAAAACCACCTGCAAAAATATTGCCACCTGTTTCTGAACCTAAAATCGTTACTCCGCCAATATTGTTTAATAAAATATTAGAAAAATTACTACCTTCTGAATAGCCAGCAAAACCACCTAAGTAAATATCAATATACGCACTGCTAAATTTACCCTCTGGCTGTAGTGCGATTTTAGAAAAATTATCTAAACTAATACGATTAAAACTAGAACCACTTTGAGCATAACCTACAAAACCACCACCATAAAGAAATCCATCGGTTCCATTTTTGGAATTTGGGTCAAAGAAAATTAAATCTCCAATATTTTTTAAATGAATATTGCTAAAATCTGCGTTAGAGCTTTGCCCAACAAAAGCTCCTCCAGAATTTGTTTTTCCACTAAATTTCAAACCATCGACATTAAGATTATAAATTTTAGCCTTCTTATTACTATCTTTTCCTTCAACTTTACCAAAAATACCTGTATTCCATCCTTTGTCTGTGTTTTGAGCATTGATAAGTATATTTTTTAAAGTATAATTTCCACCATCAAAATTACCGCTAAAAGCATATTTATTGGCGCCAACAGGATCAATAGCTATTTGCTTTCCATTGCTAGTTAAATATGAAAAATCAATATCGCTCATAAGGCGAATTGTGGTTAAACCGTCTTTAAAAATATCTCCATTGAGTGCATCGCTATTCCAACCATCGGCAAAAAGCTTCCATTCATTAGCATTCATATAATGATTTATATTTTGTCCGTTGTTATAGTAATGTCCTCCTATAGTAATAGCTCTATAAAAATCAACACTATTCTTACCATCATATGATTGTGACTTTATGCTACCAAAATCTCCAAATTGATATTTATCATTTGCAAAACTTGTCATATCCCTTTGCATAAATCCCTCAACAATAGCCGTGCCTTTGAAGCCATCTTTATCAATTTTAATAGTATTTTTATTCTCTTTATCTTTTCCTACACTAATATAAACATAATTTCCTATTAAATGGGCTGTTTTAGCATTAGTTTGCCCATCTTGCCCCGCTAGCTCCGCTCCTACTCCTATTTCAACCTTATTTCCTATTAAAACAATATTATCTGCATTAATCTTTCCAAGATTGATAATATTTCCTTGCTTGCTTACATCAAATGCTGGAGAAAAACTAGCTCCTTGCTTTAAAAAAGTTTTAACATTCTCATCATTTAAAGGTGTCGTGCTAGCTACAAATTTTCCCGCAGTGATAGTTCCTGTTTTGCCAATCAAAACTCCCATGGGATTAACTAAAAAGATATTGTTATTCCCGCCATTTAAAGCTCCGTTTATCTTAGAAGCATCTTTTTGATAAGCAATGTTTAGGTAGTTTTTACCAGAAGTTGTAAAATTTACACTTTCTCCCTGAGCTATATTAAAACCACCACCCCATTGGATAACATGATTTTGTCCTTTTCCTGTAATCGTTACAGTATTTCCAGAGGTATGGATAGTCCCACTTGTACCATGAGTAAATTTACCTCCTTGTGGTAAAGCATAAGCTTGAGAAAAGAGTAAAGAACTCACCGCAAATGATAAAACTATATGTTTACTCATCTTTTTCATGTTACTCTCCTTTAAAGTATGTTGATATAAATTATTTTTGCATCATCTGAAACTTCAAAGCTAAAATTTACATTTTTCAATGTACTTTTAGCCAACTTTTCTATCTTGTTGTAATTAAATTTATTTTTATTATTTTTCATTTTTTCTAACAAATTTTCTAATTCTTGTTGATTTAACAATCTATTGTCACCATCATAAATTCCAACATCACTTTGTATGAGAATATATTTTCCTTTTGTTGGTTTATTTTTAGTAAGAATTTCCATACTTCCATTTGAAGGAAGATTGATAAGTTTTTCTATAGTTAAGATAGGATTTTTTATTTTATTTGGCAAAATAAAAGTAAAATTTTCAAAGTTATTTACCACTTCTGATTTAACATCTTGAGTATCTATAATCAAACGATTGTTTTTAGAAAAATCTTCTTGATGCGGTAGAATTTGAGTGATTATTTTGCCTTTTTTATTTACTTCATGAAAAACAGAACCAGAAAGCAAATCGATATTTACATCTTTAAAGAAATTTAACTCTCCACCTAAATATAAAGTATTGTTATAAGATTTAAAATTTGAAATATCCGAAGTTCCAGATGGAGCTAAAAATATAGCATCTTGATTTTTATACTCATCTATATTTAAATTAACAAGCTCCATGATATTATCATGAGAATTTGCAGACACTCCAGCTATCAACCCCACATAACCTTGTCTTTTATCTGAGGCAGTACTAAAAGCTGTGTTGTTGATGATGATTTTATTAAAAGCACTTTCTTTATCTGCTTTTATGATGCACGAACTTTCCACGGCAGCCGAAGAACAATCTTTAAGCTTTATAAGATTGTCGTTTGCATTTTGAGTTGCTTTTAAAATAATTTTTGAGCCCTTTCCTAAAGAGCTCGCTTCGGTTAAACTCTGAATGAGATTATAATTTATTTTATTATTTGAAACATTTTTAGCATTGATCATCAAACTTAAATTTTTAGATGATTTAATATTTTCAAAATTTACTTCATTATTGTTTGATTCATCGGCGATATAGTCTATACCATCTAGCGTAGTTTCACTTGTAATAAAAGCATATAAAGGCAATGAAATAACAGAATCTTTTATACTTAAGGTATTATTATTTGCTTTTCCGCTTAAAGTTCTTGCCGCATATACAGTAAATTTATCAGAATAATTTTGTGGAACTTTTTCATAGGTTAAATCATTTTGTATATCAATAACATTAAAATTCGCACCCTCTGTAGCAAAACCTCCGTAAAGATTGTAATAATTTTTTCCATAAAAATTATCACTGATTTTTAAAGGTTTTTTAAGGCGAAATACAATTTTATTTCCATTAGCTTCACCATCGTTAGAATACCCACCATAGAGGTTTAACGATGCATGTGTTTTAATGTTTTTATTAAGATGATCTAATGAGTTAAAATGATAAACTTCTATAGAATTTTTCTCTGCATTACCCTGTAATGTTCTTCCACCGTAAATTTCTCCAAATAAAACAGCATCATAAAAAGTTATTTTATTTTGCGAATTTACCATTAAATCTAAATTTAAATTTTTAATTATTACAGAATTTTTACTTACATTGTATTTTTTAAGATTATTTACATCAGCTAAAGCACCCAAAATTTCAAAGGTTGAACGAGCTGTATACTCACCATCTGGCCCATGAAGGACGATATTAGCTGAATCGATAAGAACTTTATTGTTTTGCAAATTAGAATTTATGCCAAAAGCTCCCATTAAACGAGTAATTCTTTCATCATAAATATCCTTACCTTCTTCATCTGAAAAATACTGGGAATTATGAAGGTCAATTTTTGTATTTGACTCTAAGATTAATTTATTGTCTTTAGCTTCACCATCAAAAGCTACAGATCCTGAAATATAAGGAGCTCCATTTAAGGGCAAGGTGTAGATATTTTCTACACCCATATTGATATAGGAGTTTTCTTTTAAAATGGTTTGATTGTTAAATCCCCCGCCCCTGTCAGTAAACGCCGCAGTAATTAAATACTTAAAACGATCGCCTTTTTGAGAATTATTAGGCACTCCACAATCCCCTATGCTTGGTTTGCAAAAATACACAGAAGATAATTCTCCATTTTCTAATATAAGTTTATTATTTGTTGCATTTGTATTTTGAGCATAAGCTGTTACAATAAAAGGTATAAAAGAACTAGGAACGGCTTGAGTATCTGAAGATACGGTTCCTAAAGTGCTAAAAGCTGTTATGATCTCTTCTTTTGAAGTATCCGGAGTTAAAATTTCAAGCTTGGATAAATTTTTATTTCCAGATTTAGGGTTATTATAAATCATAGTTAAATTTGATATAGGGTATTTTGACTTAGAAGCATAGAAATTTTTTCCATTAATTTTTTTAAAAATTTCTGCTTGAGGATCATAAACTTGATTATCCTTAAAAGAATGTTCAGAAATATAAAAAATTTTTCCATCCTTGCTTGTAGCCTGAACCGCCGCAAAACAAACCGAAGAAGATAAAACCACACTACAAACACCCAAGCCAAATTTTGCATTTGTCTTATTTGTAAAAATTTTAAAAATATTAAAATATTTTTTCATCTCATTTCTCACTAAAATAAAACCTTTTGATTTATCGCAAATTGATTATTTGCAACATTATCCCGTATGTCCTGAGTTGATTATAAAATAAAATATTAATTTGATATTTTATTTTTCAATATTTAAATTTAATGAAAATTTAACAAATTTTATATTAATATATTCTTAAATAAAATTTTATTTTAAATATTAAAAAAATACTTTTATAATTATTTAAATATTATCTAAAAGCACAACATTAATATAACTTTTCTAAAAATTGATCCAGACTTAATTAAATATAAATTTAAAATAAGTATAATTTTAAAACATTTTATATCAAAGGAAAAAAATGAAAAAAATATTAAGCATTGCTCTAGTTGCTTTAGTTGGTTTATTTTTAGGTGCTTGTAGTGATTCTAAAAATAAAGAATCAAATGCAAGTGTAGAATTAAAGGTTGGAACTGCTCCAAATTATAAACCTTTTAATTATAAAGAAAACTCAAAACTTACAGGTTTTGATACTGATTTGGTTGAAGAGATTGCCAAAAAAAATGGTATTAAAATTGTTTGGGTTGAAACCAATTTCGATGGATTGATTCCTGCTTTAAAAGCTGGCAAAATCGATATGATTGCCTCAGCTATGAGTGCAACTGATGAAAGAAGACAAAGTGTTGATTTTACCAAACCTTACTATATGAGTAAAAATCTTTATCTTAAGCTAAAAAACAACGACTCTCTTCAAACGAAAAATGATTTAGAAGGTAAAAAAATAGGAGTTCAACTAGGAACTTTACAAGAAAATACTGCAAAAGCTATCAAAAATGCACAAGTACAAAGCAATAAAGATTTAAACATAGCTGTTTTAGCACTAAAAAACAACAAAATCGATGCTATTGTAGCTGATCAAGATACTGCTAAAGGTTTTTTAGCTGAAAATCCAGAATTGGTAAGCTTCTACCAAGAAACAGATGGAGGAGAAGGCTTTAGTTTTGCTTTTGATAAAAATAAACAAAAAGATATTATTGAAATATTTAACAAAGGCATAGATGAAGCAAAAACTGATGGATTTTATGATACTTTAATTAAAAAATATGAATTAGAATAAGCGTGAATTTTCACGCTTATAGCTTAAAAAGTTAAAATTTCATATTTTCTCTCTTTTGCAATTTTTAAAATTTTTTCATCACCATTACATACAAAGGCTTTGCTAACAGACTCTAGTAAAGGTAAATCATTGATAGAATCACTAAAAAAATAAGAATCTTTCATCCATTTTTCATAATCTTTACCCAAATATTCCTTAAGTCTTAAAACCTTGCCTTCCTTAAAACTATAAATCCCATAAGCTTTTCCACTAAATTTATCACCCACACGCTCGCATTTTATGGCTATGCTTTCTCTCACTCCCAAAAAAGAGGCGATTTTTCTAACTAAAAATTCAGCCGTAGCTGAAATTATAATACACCTTTGATCTTGGTATTTGATTATAAGTTCTTTAGCTTTTTCATAAGGTTTTATATAAATTTTTATAAATTCATCTACTAAAGATGAAATTCTATCTTCATTTTTACCCTTAACACTTTGAAGAAAAAAAGTCATAAATTCATCCATATCAAGCTTTTTTTCTTGATATTGTTTTTGATAAAAAACGATTTTTTCTAAATATTCTTGAGGTAAAAAACCTTTTTCAACACAAAATTTAAGCCAAAGTTTAGCACTATCGCCTTGTATTAAAGTATCATCTAAATCAAATAAAACAAGCTTCATTTTAACTCTTTTGCTAAAGAAAGATTGAATTTTAAAGCGATTTTATCACCTGCTTCATAAGTACTATGAGTGCTAAAATTTAAAGTATCTACCTTAAATTCAATTTCTTGCACTCTAACCCTATAGCGTATGATATTGCCTAGTAATGATTTTTCTTTGATCTTAGCCTCTAAGCCTTCGTTAGAAATTTCTATGGTTTCAGGACGCAAGGCTATATCTTTTTTAAAATCGTGTTTTAAACCCAAGCTATCAAGCTCTTTAGGGCTTAAAATATTGTAATTTCCTATAAAGCTAGCCACAAAATGAGATTCTGGCAAAAGATAAAGATTGTTTGCGTTGGAATTTTGTATGATTTTACCCTCATTCATTAAAATAATCCTATCGGATAATTCTAAAGCTTCTTCTTGATCGTGCGTTACAAAAATAGTGGTGAGTTCAAGTTCTTTTTGAATTTCTTTAATTTGCACCCTTAAATGCTTACGAATTTTAGCATCAAGTGCCGATAAAGGCTCATCAAGTAAAAGTAAATCAGGTTTAGTCACCAAAGATCTTGCTAAAGCCACTCTTTGCATTTGTCCGCCTGAAAGCTTATGTGGATAAGTTTTAGCGTATTCTTCAAGCTCGACGAGTTTTAACATTTTTTTCACTCTTTTTTTCTATGTCCTTTTTATCCATTTTTTTGATCTTTAAGCCAAAAGCTACATTTTCAAAAACGTTAAGATTTGGAAAAAGAGCGTAATTTTGAAAAACCATACCTATATTTCTTTTTTGAGGACTTAATTTGGTAAGATCTTTATCATTTAAAGAAATTTTTCCTCCATTAATTTGGCTAAGCCCTGCTATACACCTTAAAAGAGTGGATTTTCCACAGCCACTTGGGCCTAAAAGGGTTATAAACTCACCCTTTTTAGCACTAAAATTAATATCTTCAAAAATAATTTTATCCCCATAAGCTTTTTTAAAATTTTTAATCTTTAAATAAGCCATTTTTCACTCCTTAATCAAACTAGCTATAAAAGTTGTTATAAAAATTAATACAAAATAAACTATTACCAAAGCACTAGAATAATGCCCACTTTGATTTTTGATATTATAAAGATAAACTTGTAAAGTCTCATAAGCACTTCCTACAAGAATATTTGCGTATAAAAATTCACCTATTAAAAAAGAAAAACTTAAAAAAACTGCCACCAAAATTCCATTTCTTAAGTTAGGCAAGACAAGTTTAAAAATCGCTCCCATTAAAGAACCTCCAAGCATAGCATTAGATGCGATGAGTTCATTTAAATTGACATTAGATATAGCATTATCTAAAGCCCTATATATAAAAGGCAAAGCTATAGTAAAATAAGTAAAAATGAGTATCCAAGCTGTGCCTCCTATATTGTCAGCATAAAGTTGCAAAAGCCCCACACAGCTAACTATAGGAGGTACGGCAAAAGGCATGATAATAAGTATATTTACAAAGGCTTTTAATTTTAAAAAATAATAATTTAGCACAAAAACCAAAGGGAAAACAAGAATCACAGAAAGTAAAATACTGCCCACACAAACAAGCAAAGAATGCCAAAGAGCAAGTAAAAATCTTTCATCATGAAAAAGTTCTTGATACCATTTAAGCGTAAGATCATCAGGCAAAACACTTACACCCCAAGAAGTGGAAATAGAATATAAAAAAGTAGCCATTAAAGGCAAAGCTAAAAATAAAAAAACCAAAAACAAAACTGCATAATGATAAATTTTAGCTTTTAAACTCAAATTTTCATTCATTTAAAGCACCTTAAAATTATATTTTTTAGAAAGGAAATTGGCTATAAAGGTAACAACAAGCATAATAATAGTTATAATGATGCTTAAAGCACTAGCCATATAAGGATCAAGATTGATATCGCCTGCGATTAAAGCAGCGATTCTTACAGGAGCGACATTAAAATTTCCCGAACTTAAAGCATAAATAGTCGCATAAGCTCCAAAAGCATTGGCAAATAAAATCACAAAAACACCAAACAAAGCAGGAGCGAGCAAAGGCAAAGCTATTTTTAACCAATATAAAAAATTGCCTCCACCTAACATTTTACAAGCATTTAAATGTGAATTTTCAAGACTTTTAAAAGCTGGAAGCAAAAGCAAGATTGCCAAAGGAATTTGAAAATACACATAAACAATATTTACCCCGAAATTAGCATAAACACTAACAAAAGGCTCTATGCCTAAATTTTTCAAAAACACATTAACTACACCATTGCTTCCAAGAACTATAATGAAAGCAAAAGCTAAAGGAACTCCTGAAAAATTACTTATCATAGTATTTAAAGAAAAGAGAAAATTACATATTTTTGATGGAGCTAAAATAAATAAAGAATAGCTCGCCAAAAGCCCTATTAAAAGTCCAAAAATACTAGAAATAAAACTGATTTGTAAAGAATTTATAATGCTTTGTAGATAGAATTTGGACTCAAAAATATGTATAAAATTGGCTAAAGAATAAATTTCATCCTCTTCTACATAAAAAGCATTAAAAACAATCCAAATCAAAGGTGCTATCATAAAAAAAGTAAAAACTATAAAAAAAGGTAAAATACTTAAAAAGGCTAGAAATTTTTCTTTCATTTTCTGGCCTTTAAAATTTCATCATTATATCTTTTATCGTGTTTAAGTCCTAAAATTTCACAGATACTGCCACAAATTTCATCCTGTTTTATCTTGGCATTTTCATACGAAAAAGCACTACCAAAAGTGAAAAAAGGCACTAAAATTTCATCTTCGCTTAAGCCTCCATGACTTTTACCCTCCGTCATACCATGATCGCTTGTGATGATTACATTAATACCTTGTTCTAACCAAGTAGGCAAATACTCAGAAATCAAAACATCAACTTTTTTGGTTTTATTAGCATACTCAATAGAGTGTGAGCCAAATTTATGTCCTGTATCATCTATATTCATAGAATGTATAAGAGTAAAATCTAGATTATATTTGTTTCTTAAATGCTCCCCATCTGCAAATAAATGAGAATCTAGATAATCATTTCATAGTAAAAATGTCCATAAGGCAAAGTTAAATTTTCATCTTCTATATGGCGATGTAAAGAAGGAATAAATTCTTTTTTATTATAAAGCTCAAAAACCCAATGATAAGCTGCGCCTCCAGCTTTTAAGCCTTGCTCTTTGCAAAGGTCAAAAATGCTTGTTTGTTTTGAAAAACTCAATTTATTATTAATTATCCCACTTAAAACAGGCTTTACGCCTGTTAATAAGCACTCGTATAAAGGACGAGACATACTAGGAAGTTCGCATTCTAAAGAATAAAATTTACCTAAATTCTCTTTGTAAAGTGCATTTAAATATCCCATATTTATACTAGCGCTTTTACAATTTAAGCCATCAAGCACAACTAAAATAACTTTGGACATCATTTACTCTTTAAAAAATCTTTTACTTCAAGCAAAATAAACTCATTATCATCAGTCTTATTAGGTTCTCTGCTTGAAGAATAAGGAAAGTTATTGTCGTTTTCTACGACTATATGAGAGTCATCTACTATATCCACACCTTCTATGGTTTCAAAAGGAAAAACAAATTTATCATTTACCAAAGGCTTTTTAGAAATTTTATTTCTATCCTTAATATTTAAAAGATCTATATAAGAAATTTTTTGAGCTTCATGAGTTTTATCATCTAATTTAACCTTATAAATTCTTTTAAATTGAGCTACATTATTAAAACAATGCTTAGTATCTTCACCTTCTTTGCAAGCCTTATCTTTAGTGCCTTCTTTTTGATCTCTTTCTATGATGATGCCGTATTTATCATCTATCATATTAAAATCACCTATGGAATGGCTTTTATCTTCTAAGAAATATTTATAAGTTTTTCCGGTGAATTTTTTATTTTTTACATCAAATTCTATGATTCTTAGATATTCTTTACCTTTTTCATTCTCATAAGCGTTGTTATTGTAAATGCTTCCTTCTAAAAGCAAATAAAGTTTAGAACCATCTTTAGAGCTTGCCATAGCTTCAAAGCCTTTAGAACGCTTGATATTAAATTTCTCATTTTCTCCATCAGGCTTATCACTAAATTTTAAATTTGGATTATCAGGAGAAATAAGTTTTTTACCTTCCACATACACATCAAAAACTTCTTTTAAATTCCCATTCTTATCAAAATGAAGCAAATAAGGACCAAATTCACCACCTATATAAAATTCATCATTGATAAGCTGTATACTCTCAGTATCAAAATCAGCCCCACTTAAATACCTTTCTTTGGTTGTTTCGGTGGTTATAGGATAAGGGTATTTTTTATCACTATCTTTAAAAAAACTGTTTTTAAAAGTTTGTATTTTGAGTTTTTAAAATCAAATTTAAACTCGTGAGCATAAAGCATAGCATCATAAGAATTATACTTTTTACCCAAGCCATTATCGCTAATCACCCAAAAAACATCTTTTTTTGGAATATATTTTATCCCACTATGTCCTTGTATAGGTTGATTTTTAAAAGGTAAATAAAAATCTGTTTCCCTGTTTCCCTTAGATTTAAAAGTTCCAATTTTTTCTTCTCTAGTGATATTTGCAAATTTCCCATAAGTTTTGAAAAAATCAGGAGCATCCTTAGGAGGTTTTACTGTACTTTTAGAATCTATGATAATATGTCCTGCTAAATTGGCTTCATACTCTTGAACTCCAAATAAAACACTGCAAAGCATAGCACTTGTTAAAATAACCTTTTTCATCCAATCTCCTTTATTTCATATCCACTATAACTTTTTCTTACCAAAGTTGTGGCAATTCTTTAGCGCTTTTTTCCCAAGCTTTTTGATCTTTGATTGCTCTTGCATTTTTGTATTGCTCACTTGGTAAAAGTTTAGCTTTTATATCATCTGGCAAGGTAATATGATCAATTCTTATTGGCCTTGCATAACCTTTTGCTAGATTGATTTGTCCTTTATCAGAAAGTATAAACTCACGGGCTAATTTAGCTGCGTTTGGATGTTTTGCGTATTTATTGATAATAGTTGTATAACCCGAAATAACACTACCATCAGCAGGGATTAAAACTTCATAACGATCTTTGCCCACTTTATCTCTATAGCCTAAACCATTAAAATCCCAAACTAAACCCACTTCAACTTCACCTTTTTCAAGATTGGCTATACTTACATCATTATTTACAAGTCTTCCTTGTTTGGCTAAAGTATTAAAAAAAGCTAAAGCAGGACTTAAATCTTTTTCATCCCCACCTAAGGCATAATTAGCTGCCAAAACTGCACTCACAGCTTGAGCTGCTACACTTACATCACCCACGGTAATTTTATAATTTCCCTTAAGCAAATCTTGCCAAGTTTTAGGTATATCTTTTACTACATCTTTATTGACTATAAAAGCTATGGTTCCTGTATAAGCTAAAAGCCAATTTCCATCTTTATCTTTAGCCCAAGTTGGAATTTGATCCCAGTAGCTTGTCTTAAAAGGCTGAGCTACTCCTTGTTTAACCGCTATCTCTCCAAAAGAAGCTCCTACATCCCCTATATCACCGCTTGCATTTTTCTTTTCGGCTTTAAATTTAGCAATTTCTTGAGCTGAACTCATATCTGTATCACTATGTTCTATGCCATAAAGATTTTTAAGATCTGCCCAAGTATCCTTCCAGTTTGCCCAAGTATCAGGCATAGCTAAAGAATTTACCCTACCTTCTGCTTGCGCAGCTTTAATCAAATTCTCATCAATAGCTTGTGAATTTGAAAACAATAAAGCAACAAGACCTAAACTTAAGAAAAATTTCTTACTCATTTTTTTCCTTTCAAAAAATATTTTGGAAATTTAATGAGTTTTAGAAACATTTTAGAAACAAGTTAATTTTTAAGCAAACAAGGTTATAATTTTAAAGTCATAAACAAGGAGCGATCATGCTTTATATTTATATCAAAACTCAAAATGCTTTAGTTCAAAGAATCAATTTTAATCTCGATAGTCAAGAACTACCACAAAATATTTTATGGATTGATTTACTTCATCCAAGTGCAGCAGAAATTGCTTTTATATCAAGTGAATTTAATCTTGAGTTTCCTACAAAAGAAGAAAGGGAAGAAATAGAGCTTAGCGCAAAATATTGGGAAGATAATGCGACAATAACCATCAATGCTCATTTTTTAGTAAGAGATCTTAAAAGCGATGAAGAAGATAGGAATTTAATCAAGCTTCGCACAGAAATTGTTACTTTTGCTACCGCTAAAAATATCTTATTTACTATAAGATATAACGAATTTAGCACTTTTGAAGAAATTCAAGCAAGGATTTTAGCTAGTCCGAAGAATTTTGAAGATGGTTTTGATATTATTGATAAAATGTTTGAAGTGCGCGTTGAAAAAGATGCGGATTTGCTAGAATGGATAGATAAAGAAGCAAGACGCTTAAGAACAAGTGTTTTAGAAAAAAAAGATGAATATAGTTATGATGAAATGCTAAAGGATATTTCAAGTTTACAAGAGCTTAATATGCGTGTAAGAGATTCTTTATTTGATAAGCGTCGCGCTATGACTTCTTTGCTAAAAAGCGATAAAATCGATAAAGATATAAAACAAAATCTCACTATAGTTTTAAAAGACTTAAATTCTTTGGTTGAATTTAGTGTTTCGCAACTTAATATCTTAGATAATATCCAAACCATTTTAGCCAGCCAAATCAACATAGAGCAAAACAAAATCATTAAAATTTTTACCGTTGCAACTGTTGCCATGATGCCACCTACTTTAATAGGAACTGTTTATGGTATGAATTTTAAATTCATGCCCGAACTTGAACTTCACTATGCTTATCCCATAGTGCTTGGCGTGATGGTAATTTCTATCATTTTACCTTTGGTTGTTTTCAAGAAAAAAGGATGGTTATAAAAATTTATTAAGGAGAAATAATGGATACAATAAACATAGGAATTTTAACCCTAAGCGATAGAGCAAGTAGTGGTATATACGAAGATAAAGCCACTGCTGAAATTGAAAGAGTGTTAAATTCATATATAAAAAATGATATTATTTATCATAAAGAATTAATCCCTGATGATTATGATTTGATCATTAAAAAATTACTTTATCTAGCAGATGAAAAAAAATGCGATTTGATTGTTACAAGCGGAGGTACAGGTCCAGCACTTCGTGATGTAACCCCAGAAGCCGCGGAAGCCGTGTGTGATAAAATGATGCCAGGTTTTGGAGAACTTATGCGCTTAGAAAGTTTAAAATATGTCCCAACAGCTATACTTTCAAGACAGAGTGCAGGAATTCGCAATAAATCTTTTATCATTAATTTACCAGGAAATCCTAAGGCTATAAAAGAATGCCTAGAGCCTGTTTTTCCGGCTATACCTTACTGTATCGATTTGATAGAAGGCGCTTATATAGAAGCAAATGATGAAGTTATTAAGGTTTTTCGCCCTAAGAAAAAATGTCAAAATTAAAATTTATTAGCCCTAACAAGTCTGCTTAATTGTCTAGCAAGTAGACTTGCTGAAGCTTCATCTTTGCTTATCTTTTGTACTTTATTTTTAAACTTACAAAGCCTGTCATCTAAAATCACATCATTGATCGGAATTTTAGGCTTTTCTTTTTGCTTTTGTGAAATCTTTTTCTTAAAAACATTCTTTAATCCTTTTTTATAAATATACATCAACTTAGTTGAAAAGAATATTATTTTAGATTTTAAACTATTAACTTTATTTCATTATTTTAAGCTAGAATTCACAAAAAACCAATCAAGGAAAAATAATGACTTTAATTGCAATTTTATGTCTTTACACAGCACTTTTATCTTGGATTTCCTATGCTCAAATTCGTTTCTTAGAAAGAGAAAAAGACAAACAAGCTCAAATTTTAAGCGAAAAAGACTATCAAAATGCAGCAGATATTGCCATCGAAAATGAAAAATTTAAACTATTTTCCAATTTTTATAATTTAATCATCAATATTGCATGGATAGGTTTTGGATTTTTATATCTTAAAGAATTGCTTATCTCAAGCAACACTCGTTTTGAAAATACTTTATTTTTATTATCTTTTTTAATAATCACAAGTATTTTAAATCTACCTTTAAGTATTTATGAAAGTTTTATCAAAGATAAAGCCCATGGTTTTTCAAATATGACTGTAAAACTTTTTATCAAAGACACTATGAAAAGTCTTATTTTAACTTTAATATTTGGATTTTTAATCCTTTATGCTTTGCTTTTTTGCTATGATTTTTTTGGAACTTTTTGGTGGATTGCGGCCTTTATTTTTGCCTTTTGCATTATAGTGATTATAAATCTCATCTACCCTACCTTAATAGCACCTATTTTTAATAAAATGGAAAAACTAAACGATGAAAATTTGCTGAAAAAAATCAGCTCTTTAATGAAACAATGCGGATTTAGTGCAAATGGGGTTTATGTTATTGATGCAAGCAAAAGAGATAAGCGTTTAAATGCTTATTTTGGTGGACTTTTTAAAAGCAAAAGAGTGGTGCTTTTTGATACATTATTAAAAGCCTTAAATGAAAGAGAACTTTTAGCTGTTTTAGGACACGAGCTTGGACATTTTGTTCATAAGGATATTATCAAAGCTTTATTTAACGGCGCTATAACTATGTTTTTACTTTTTTTTGTTTTTGCAAATTTACCTGAATTTGTTTACTTAGAAAGTCATCTAGAAGGAGTAAATGGTGGCGTGTTTGCTCTTTTGTTTATCTTGGCGAATATTTTTAGCTTTTTAATCTCTCCTATGCTTAATGCCTTAAGTAGAAAAAATGAATTTGCAGCTGATCAACACGGAGCTAAAGTTACAAGCAAAGAAGATATGAAAAATGCATTGATAGCTCTAGCAAGAGAAAATAAAGCTTTTATCAAAACAAGTAAAATATATACATTTTTTTATCTCAGCCATCCAAGTATTAGTGATAGAATCAAGGCTCTTTCTTGACTATAAAAAATGCTCTTATGGAAGCTAAATCTAGCTTAAAAGGTTATGAAAATGAAGCGGTATTTATACTTTGCGAATATCTAAAAAAAGATAAAGCTTGGTTATTTTTAAACCAAGATATACAAATAGATCATGAACCTTATTTTGAGCTTATAAGGCGTTTTAAATCTGGAGAACCTTTTGAATATATATTTGAAAAAGTAGATTTTTGGGGATTAGAATTTAATATAAAAAAAGGTGTTCTAATCCCTCGCTACGATAGTGAAATTTTACTTTTTCAAATTTTAAATTTATGCAAAAAAAATACTTTTAATGGGATTTTAGAAATAGGATTTGGAAGCGGAATTTTAAGCATTGTTTTAGCCAAAGAACTTGGGTTAAAAATCACAGCCTGCGATATCAATCCCAAAGCCTTAGAATTAGCTTTAGAGAATGCCAAATTACACAAAGTCGATCACTTGATTGACTTTAAACTTTGTAATTTTAAGCAAATTAAAGAAAATTATGATTTTATTTTTTCAAATCCGCCCTATATTAAAAATTCATATCCTATAGATATTTGGGTGCAAAAAGAACCCAAAGAGGCTTTATTTGGCGGAGAAAAAGGATATGAAATTCTAGAAGAAATCATACATTTTTCCCTTGATAAAAAAGTTAAATTTTTAGCTTGCGAATTTGGCTATGATCAAAAAGAAATTTTGGAAAAAATTTTATATCAAAATAATTTCATTGTTGATTTTTTCAAAGATGAACAAGGTTATAATCGTGCTTTTGTAGCTAAATTTACAAATATGCGTTATGATAAAAAATAAAAGGAGAAACTCTTGAAAGCTGTTAATTTATTTTTACTTGCCTCCATCATAGGGGTTGAACTCATACTAGGAATAGTTGTTGCACCAACAATTTTTTTTCCTCAAAATCTTATAGGAGAAGGAGTGTTGAGCCATTTTCAAAGTGGCTTAATGATGACGCAAATTTTTATTAAAATGGGATATTTACTGATTTTTGTTTCAGTGGTTAATTTTTTATATGAAATTTATTCTCTTATAAAAGATGAAATGAAATTTCAAATAAAATTTTCAAAATTTATGCTGAGTTTGCTTATTTTGATTTTAAGCTTAATATTTGTTTTTTATTTTACTAATACCATAATTGAACTCCAAAACTTAGGCGAAAACGCTACAAAAACTCAAGAATTTATCAGTATCCATAATGCAAGTGAAGTGGTGATTAAAATCATCTTGATAATGCAAGTTTTTTTATATTTCTTAAGCTTTAAAATAGCAAAAAAATGATAAAATATAAATAAATCCAAAAGAGAAGGAGTAGGCCATGATGATCTCTGATGCAACTATGATGCAACAAAATTATTATTTAAATAATGCACAAAAAGCTAGCGATAAAGCTTTAGAAAATATTGCAGCTGTTCGCGCAATAAGTGGAGTTGATAGTGCTAATTTAGCTATTGCTGATTCTTTAAGATCTCAATCAAGCACTATAGATCAAGGTGTCGCAAATGCTTATGATGCTATAGGGGTTTTACAAATTGCAGATACTAGCCTTACCAATATCTCTCAAAGCGCAGATAGACTTAATGAACTTTCAGTGAAAATGAACAATGCTGCACTTAATGATTCTCAAAAAGGAATGCTAAGAACAGAAGCAACACGCATACAAGAATCCATCAATGATTCTTTTAATAATGCAACTTATAATGGAAAAAATGTCTTTCAAACTATGAATTTTGTAGTAGGTAGTGGAACTGAAACTACAAATTTAAATCCATTAGCAACAGGTGGATTAAGCATAGATAATCAAGATAGTATTACAAATTTTATGGATCAACTTGGAAGTTTAAGAAGTGAAATAGGCTCAGGTATCAATGCCATCACATCAAATATTAACGCAAGTGTTCAAAATAGTATTAATTCAAAAGCAGCTGAAAATAATTTACTCAATAATGACATGGCAAAAAATGTCAATGATTTTAATGCCAATTATCTAAAAGAAAATGCTGCTGCTTTTGTTGCTGCGCAATCCAACATACAGCTTCAAAGCAAAATTGCTAATTTGTTACAATAATATAAGCCCTAAATAGGGCTTATTTCTTTATCAAATGACTTTAGAGCAAATTTTAGAAAAAACCAAAAACGTTCGTCTTGTAGCCGCAAGCAAGTATGTCGATGCAAGTGTAATTGAAAAGCTTTTTGATCAAGGTATAGTAGAATTTGGAGAAAATCAAGTCCAAGCTCTAGCACAAAAAAAAGAAAATCTTGATGAAAAAAAATTAGACATAAAGTGGCATTTTATAGGAACTCTACAAAGCAACAAAATCAATCTCTTAATCAAACAAAAACCTATATTATGGCACTCTTGTAATGGTATTAAAATAGCTAAAGCTATGGACAAAAGACTTGATTATCAATTAAATACTTTATTAGAAATCAATAGTGCAAATGAAAATAGCAAAAGCGGTCTAGATCCAAATCAAGCTGTAGAAGAATATTTACAAATACAAGAAGAATGCTCCAATCTAAATCTTTGTGGCGTAATGAGCATAGGATCACACAGCCAAGATAAAGAAAGTATTATAAAAAGCTTTGAAACTACATTTAAAATTTATGAAATTCTTCAAAAACATGGGGCTAAAATTTGCTCTATGGGGATGAGTAATGATTTTGAAATTGCTATAAAATGCGGATCTAACTTAGTAAGACTTGGAAGTATTTTATTTAAAAATCTTAAGTAAGAACAATCTTACTTAAGCATATTTATTAGAAATTTCCTCTACTATACTATCAGAGATAATAAAATCTGTATGATAAAGCAAGCAAGATCCCGCGCTAATAACTTTTAAAACAAGTTTTTTATTATTTTTTTCATTAGGATTATGTGCATTTCTAGCAATTTCATGAATTTCATAGATTAATTCTCTATTTAACCTTGTCAAATCTAGCTCTATGATATTTTTTTCAAATTCCTTAGGTTCTGCGGTAAAATGATTTTCTTCTTTATTTTTGAAATCTTTTTTTGCTCCAAATTTTTTTATAGCTTTAATCTCACCATCTTCAAGACTTTGTAAATCTTTAATTGCTTTTAAAAAAAAGCTAGGCTTCTCCCCTCCCTCAGCTTTAAATCCCAATACAAAACCATAGGCATTATTTTTTAAATTTTCATCTTTGATGATGTTTTCTATTTCTTCTACATTGCTTTCAAATACAGTAGCATCAAACGAAGAATAATAATCCAAAATTTCAATTCTACCATAACGCTTATTATTTTTACTCATCATGGATTTGAAATCTTCAATTTTACCTATACTTAAAATTTCTCCATTGTTTTTTAAACTTTCAAAATCTAAACTTTTAACATAATCTATGGCATTAATTTGTTCATAAAATCGATCTAAAGGATGGCCTGAAACATAAATTCCTAAAATTTCTTTTTCATATCCTAATTTTTCCATCACTTCAAATTCTTCATTTTTGGGAGTAAAATTTACTTGAACACCTGAAGTTAATTCCTCTTCACCAAAAAGAGAACTTGCAGCATTTTTTCTTACTTCAGCCATTTTACGCGATGCTTCGCTAAGATTTTCCATATTATCAAACAAAGCTTTTCTAGTAAAACCAAACTCATCAAAAGCCCCTGCCTTAATAAGACTTTCTAATGTTCTACGGTTTATTTTGGTAGGATCTATCTTACCTAAGAAATCATTAATATCCTTAAATTCTCCATCTTGTCTTGCTTCAAGTAAATTTTCAACTGCAGGAATACCCACACTTTTTATAGCCCCAAGTCCGTATATAATAGCATCCTTGCCATCTTGCTCTAAAGCACTAAATTCACGGATCGCTTTGTTAATCGATGGAGGTAAAAGTTTAATATTCATTTTTTTCATCTCATCAATATAAACAGCAATTTTATCCACATTGTTTTCTTCGCTTGTTAAAAGCGCTGCCATAAATTCACTAGGATAATAAGTTTTTAAATAAGCTGTTTGAAAAGTAATCAACGCATAAGCCGCAGAGTGAGATTTATTAAAACCATATCCTGCAAATTTTACGATAAGCTCCCATAAATCCTCAGCTTTTGCTCTATCATATCCTTGTTTTTCTGCTCCATCTGCAAAATCAGTTTTAAGCTTTTTCATCTTCTCAGGATCTTTTTTACCCATAGCACGACGCACTACATCAGCACCTCCTAAAGAAAAGCCACCTATAATTTGAACAATTTGCATAACCTGTTCTTGATAAACAATAACCCCATAAGTAGGCTCTAAAACCTTTTCTAAACTGTCAAAAGGATATTCTATACTTTTTAAACCATGCTTTCTGTCGATAAAATCATCAAGCATTCCTGATTCCATAGGGCCTGGACGATAAAGCGCAAGAACCGCAATGATATCTTCAAAACGCTCTGGTTTTAAGCGTGCATTTAAGCTTTGCATACCGCCTGATTCGATTTGAAAAATTCCCAAAGTATTTCCACTTTGTATGGTTTTATAAACTTTGCTATCATTTACATCTATAGTTTCCCAAATAATGTCTTTATTGTAACGCTTTTTAATAAGCTTGATCGCATTATTGATTACTGTTAAGGTTTTAAGACCTAAAAAGTCAAATTTTATCAAATCCACATCTTCTAAATGATCTTTAGAATACTGCGTTACCAAATGTCTTTCATCATTTTTACTTTGTCTAAAAAGCGGAGTTTTCTTCCATAAACTTTCATTAGAAATTACAACACCTGCTGCGTGCATACCCGCATTGCGATTTAATCCTTCTAAAGCTCTTGCATACTCCCAAACTTCAGGACCTTTAGGATGACGATCGATAAATTCTTTGATTTTAGGTTCTTTTTCATAAGCAGCATCAAGAGTGATTTTAAGCTCTTCAGGCACAAGTTTAGCAAGCTCATCAGCATCTTGAATACTCATATCACAAACTCTAGCCACATCACGAATCACCCCCTTAGCCAAAAGTTTACCAAAGGTAATCACCTGTGCAACCTTATCCGCTCCATATTTATCAATCACATAATCAATCACTTCAGCACGTCTGTCTTGACAAAAATCCACATCAATATCAGGCATGCTCACACGCTCAGGATTTAAAAAACGCTCAAAAAGTAGACTATAAGGAATAGGATCTAAATCCGTAATCCTTAAACAATAAGAAACTAAACTTCCTGCAGCTGATCCTCTTCCAGGGCCTACTGGAATACCTTTATCCTTAGCCACTTTAATAAAATCATGAACAATAAGCATATAACCTGAAAATTTCATATTTTTAATGATGTTAATTTCTACTTCAAGTCTTTGTTTGTATTCTTCATGCTTACTTTCATCGATAAATTTTAATCTCTCTTCAAGTCCTTTTTTACAAAGTTCTTCAAAAACTATGTCATCATTATCAAAGCTAAATTCTTTTGTTTCTTCAGGCAAGGTAATATTATGATCTTTAGCATATTCTCTTGTAAATTTAAAATTCGGTGGAGTGGGATTGCCAAGATTAAGCTCTAAATTACATTTTTGTGCGATTTCTTGTGTATTTTCTATAGCTTCTGGAATATCTGCAAAAAGCTCACTCATCTGCTCAGGACTTTTAACATAAAATTCATGCACACTATGACGCATTCTATCAGGATCATTAAGTTTTTTTCCCATAGCTATACACATAAAAACCTCATGGGCAGCCGCTCTTTCTTTGAAAGTATAATGCGTATCATTTGTAGCAATAATTTTTATATTTAATTCTTTAGAAAGTCTGATAATATCATCATCTATCATTCTTTGGTCGCCTATACCATGACGCATGATTTCAAAATAAAAATCATCTTTAAAAACTTTTTTATACCATAATGCCGCTTCTTTTGCTGCTTCATAGCCTTTTGCACCAAAACGCACATTTCTTTCACTATAAGTATTTAAGTGCCAATTTACTTCACCTTGCAAGCAAGCAGAAGAGCAAATAAGACCTTCGCTATGATCTTCCAAAAGCTTTTTATTGATACGCGGATAATAATACAAACCTTTAATATAACTTTGAGAACTTAAATACATTAAATTTTGATATCCGATCTCATTTTTTGCATACAAACAAAGGTGAAAACGCTGACGAGAACTTTTATCATCTAATTCATCGTGATTATGTAAATACGCTTCCATACCAATGATAGGTTTTAAACCTTGTGCTTTCATTGTTTGATAAAAATCAATTGCCCCAAACATATTTCCATGATCTGTCATAGCCACACTTGTAGCACCCTGCTCTTTTAAAGTCAAAGCTAATTCTTTAAGCTTATTGGCTCCATCAAGCAAAGAATATTCTGTATGTAAATGCAAATGTGTAAATTGACTCATTTTCTTCCTTTAGTTTTTTAAGGCTTATTTTAATTTTGATAAAAATTATAAATTTTTCTCGCTGAATTTGAAAGAAATTGGCCCTAAATTTCAACTTAAATTTGATAAAAAGGCAAAAATTCAGCCAAAATAAACTATAATAAAATCTAAGATTTTAATCTTAATAAAATGAACTTTTCAAAGGATGAAATGATGAAAGTAAAAATTGCTTATTGCAATCTTTGAAATTATCGCCCACAAGCTGCAAGGGTTGCAGAAGAACTACAAAGCGATTTCAAAGATGTTGAAGTAGAATTTGAAATTGGCGGCAGAGGTGATTTTATCGTTGAAGTAGACGGAAAAGTTATCTTCTCTAAAACACAACTTATTAATTGCGAAAGCGAAAGACTTCCATATCAAAATGAAATTAATCAATTAATAAAAAATAGAGTGTAATCAAACACTCTATCATAACATTTTCTCATATTCCTTACCAATATATATGTTTTGCTCATACTCGATAATAGGACGCTTAATACAACTTGGATTTTCTAATACAATTTTTTCAAGTTCTTTTTCATTTAAATTTTTAACTTTTTCTTTGTTTAAACCAAGTTTTTTAGAAGTTAATCCAGCAGTATTGATAAGTTCTTCAAAAGATTTTTGTTTTAACCATGTGTATAAAATATCTTGATTAATCTTTTTAATATCCATAAAATCAAACACAATGCCTTTTTGTGTTAAAGCATCCATAGCTTTTTTTACAGAATTGCAATTTTTAATACCATAAAGTTTCATTTTCTAGCCTTTTTTACCAAATCTGCAATTAAAAAAGCAAGTTCTAATGCTTGATCCGCATTAAGTCTTGGATCGCATTGAGTCTCATAACGATCTTCCAAGCTTTGAGCAGTAACATTGCTTGCACCACCTGTACATTCTGTTACATCTTTCCCAGTCATTTCAAGATGCACCCCACCTGGATAAACTCCTTCGCTTATTGCAATCTCAAAAAAAGATCTCACTTCTTGCATGATTTTATCAAACTCACGTGTTTTAAAATTACCTGCTTTTACTGTATTTCCATGCATAGGATCTATGCTATATACTAAATTTAAACCTTCACTTTTAAGTTTAGAGAAAATTTTTGGCAAATTATTGATAATTTTATCTGCACCCATGCGGATAATAATATTTAATCTTCCTTCTTCATTATTTGGATTTAAAACATTTGCTAAAGCTATGATATCATCTGCACTTGCACTAGGTCCTATTTTAACCCCTAAAGGATTTTTTACTCCGCTTAAAAAATGTACATGAGCTTCATCAAGCGCCCTTGTTCTTTCACCTATCCAAAGCATATGAGCTGAACAATCGTAAATTTCCCCACTTAAACTATCCACCCTAGTTAAAGCTTCTTCATAAGGCAAAAGTAAAGCTTCATGTGAAGTATAAACACTAACTTCTCTTAGACTCGGCGTATTACTTGTATTAATTCCACAAGCTTCCATAAAAGCTAAAGCTTGTGAAATTTTTTCACTGATATCAGTATATTGCTTATGGAGTTCACTCTTTTTTAAAAAGCCCAAATTCCAACGATGCACTTCATGCAAATCTGCTAAACCACCCTTAGCAAATCCACGCAACAAATTTAGCGTTGTTGCGCTTTGATAATAAGCTTCAAGCATTCTATGTGGATCAGGAATACGTGCTTGTTCACTAAATTCAAAACCATTAATAATATCACCACGATAACTAGGAAGACTTATACCATCTAACTCTTCAAAATCACTACTTCTTGGCTTGGCAAACTGCCCTGCAATACGACCAATTTTTACAACAGGGCATCCACCGGCAAATGTAAGCACTATAGCCATTTGAAGTAAAATTTTAAACATATCACGGATATTTACAGCGCCAAAATTTTCAAAACTTTCAGCGCAATCTCCACCTTGAAGTAAAAAAGCTTCTTTTTTACAAACTCTTGCTAAAGACTCTTGAAGATTTCTCACTTCTCCAGCAAAAACCAAAGGAGGAAGTTTCTTAAGTCTTGCTAAAACTCTATTCATTTCCTCTTGATCTGGATAGATAGGTTGCTGTTTTATAGGATAGTTTTTCCAAGAATTCTTAGTCCACATGGTTTTTTCTTTCGTTTTATTTATCAGCTTCCTCTATAAGTTGAATAACCAAAAGGAGAAAGGGTTATTGGAACATGGTAATGTTTTTGATCTCTAGAAAGCTCAAAACTTACCTCTACAAAAGGATAAAAAGTATTTATTTTGTGTGATGTGTAATAGTCTTTTGTGAAAAATTTAAGCTTATAAATTCCAAAAGCCCTATTTTCAGCTTTTTCATATGGTAATAAATCTCCTATTCTACCATTTTCTTCGGTAAATTCTTCACTTACTTTTTTCCACTGTTGATTTGCTTCCAACTTATAAAGCTCAACTTTTACTTTAGGAGCAGGTTGTCCAGAAGTAATATCCAAGACATGAGTACTTAATTGATATTCAGTAGCACTCAAAAACATTGGCACGCTTGCTAGTATTAATAAAGTTTTTTTAATAGAAAACATTTTCTCTCCTTGTATAATATTTACAAGGAATATTATACAAGAGTATTATTAATAATTAAAATCAAATAATAAAAAATTATAAATTAATTATAATTATTTAATTGTTAGGCTTATAATAAAAAATAATTATAAATTATTTTTTAAGCTCTTTAATACGTGCTGCTTTACCACGTCTATCTCTTAAGTAAAATAATCTTGCACGGCGTACACGACCACGACGCAAAACAGTAATACTCTCTAAACTTTCACTATAAATAGGGAAAATTCTCTCAACGCCAACATTATTAGCACCCATTTTACGCACGATAAAAGTTTCACTTACGCCATTACCTCTTCTAGCAATACAAATACCCTCAAAATTTTGGATTCTTGTTTTATCCCCTTCTTTGATGCGAATTGCAAGCTTTAAAGTATCACCAGCACGAAAATCTGGAACATTTTTACCTTCAATTTGTTTTGCTTCAAATTGTTCTATATATTTATTTTTCATAAAAAATCCCTTATTTTTTGCGTTCATGCTCTAAAAATAAATCTGGACGAAAAAATTTCGTTTTGCAAGACGCCAAAGTAGTTTTTAAATTTGCAATTCTAGCGTGATTACCCTTTAAAAACTCTGAAGGAGTATAAAATTTTTTATTTTTTTTCTCAAAAATAAAAGGTTTTGAAAAAGCAGGCGCTTCGAGTAAATTATTTTCAAAGCTTTCTTCTTCCAAGCTTTCCATATTTCC
Source organism: Campylobacter sp. CH278 (assembly GCF_004378845.1). Classification (NCBI taxonomy): domain Bacteria; kingdom Pseudomonadati; phylum Campylobacterota; class Epsilonproteobacteria; order Campylobacterales; family Campylobacteraceae; genus Campylobacter; species Campylobacter sp. CH278. Next base: position 28,099 of record NZ_RYXZ01000002.1, read on the forward strand.
TAAAACCCCATTAACATTTCTTAAAATCGCATCACACATTACAAGCGCAGGTAATTCTCCTCCTGTTAAAATAAAATCCCCTATGCTAAAAACTTCATTCGCAAAAATTTCAAGCACTCTTTCATCTATACCTTCATAACGCCCGCATACAAAAACTATATGTTCTTTTTTACTTAAGCGTTTGGCGTCTTTTTGATTAAAGGTTTTACCACTTGGATTTAAAAAAATAAAATAGGGATTTTCTTTTTTTTCTTGAATACTTCTTAACACCTCATACATAGGTTCAGCTTGCATCAAAAGTCCAGCTCCGCCACCTATTTTATAATCATCGACTTTATGATAGGAATTTTTAGAAAAATCTCTTGGATTATAAAAATTAAGTTTGAAAAGTTTTTTTTCTTTTGCTCTTGCAAGTATAGAATCTTGAAAGTAAAATTCCATAAGATTAGGAAACAAAGAAACGAAACTAAATTTCATGAATTTTCTAAAATTAAAAAAGCATCTTGCGTGCAAAAAATCTGTCGTTTTTCTATATCTATATTTTTAACAAATTTATCTAAATATGGAATAAAAAATATTTTAGGATATTTTTTTTCCACCCATTTTTCATCACTTTGAATTTCAAATAAATAAGAAGCTCCAGTTTCCAAGATATCAACCACTTTACCTAATCTTTTATCTTCTTCAAAAACTTCACACTCTAAAATATCAAAATAAAAAAACTCATCTTTTTTTAATTTACAAGTTTGTCTGCTTTTCTCGATACTCTGAAAAAGAATAAGATTAGTTAATTCTTTGGCCTTTTCTATATCTTCATAATTTTCAAATAAAACAGTAGAATTGCTTGCATTATAATGCTTAATCTTTAACATTTCTTTGGTGTTTTTTATAAAAAAAGTAGCATCTTTTTTAAATTGAGAAGAAAAGTCGCTCAGGTTATGCAATTTTACATAACCCTTAAGACCCACAGTTTTACCAAGTTTTGCAACTTGAACAAAATCTTTTTCACTCAAGTGCTTTTACCGTTACTCTATAAGAACTTGCATCCTTGCTCTTATAAGCAGAGATTACGGTTTTTATAGCATTGATCATTTTTCCATTTTTACCTATAAGCTTACCTGTATCAACCTTATGTGCAAAAAGAACAATCTCAAAAAAATTTTCACTTAATTCAATTTTTTGAGTATCAATCTGTCCAGGATAATCTGCAATTAATTTTGCGTATTCTCTAAGAAAATTCTCTACCATGATTATTTGCTAGTGATAGAAGCAACTTTATCGCTAAGTTTTGCACCAACACTTTTCCAATAAGCTAAACGCTCTGCATCAACTTTAATTACCTCAGGTTCTACCATAGGATTATAATACCCAATACTTTCTATCCAACCACCATCACGACGTTTTCTACTGTCTGTAACTACAATACGATAAAATGGTCTTTTAGTTCTACCCATTCTTGTAAGTCTAATAACTGTCATTTATACTCCTTAAAAATTAAAAATTTTATTTATAGATACTATAAAAAGTATTTATAAATAAAATTTAAAATTGCCTTCTAGCTTGACTCATCATTTGCGTCAAACTCTCCATTCCTTTTTTACCTGAAAATCTTTTTGCAAGTTTTGCTGCATTGCTAAATTGTTTTAAAAAACGATTGACTTCTACCTGAGAAAGACCCGCTCCCTCTGCTATACGACGTTTTCTAGCATTATTTAATAAATCAGGATTTTCTCTTTCTTTTGGAGTCATTGAAGAAATCATTGCTTTAATGCGTATGATTTCTTTAGAATTATCCAAATCTATATCTTTTACAGCATTTGCCATTCCGCCAAGCCCTGGTATCATACCGATTAAAGACTTCATGCTTCCTAATTTTTTAATACTTTCCATTTGATTAAGAAAATCATTAAAATTAAATTCACCTTTTTTAATTTTTTGATTGAGTTTTTTAGCCTCTTTTTCATCAATAATCGCAGCAGTTTTTTCAGCTAAAGTTGCCAAATCACCCTCACCCATAATACGACTTACTATACGATCTGGTATAAAAACTTCTAAATCTGCTACTTTTTCACCCACACCAATAAATCTTAAAGGGATACCGATTTGTTTTGCTATACCTAAGGCTACTCCACCTTTAGTATCTGCATCAAATTTTGATAAAATTACCCCGCTGATACCTAAAACTTCATTAAAACTAGCCGCAGTCTTAACCCCATCTTGACCACTCATTGCATCAGCAACATAGAAAATCTCATCAGGATTTAAAACATCCTTAACTGCTTTTAATTCATTCATCAAAGCCTCATCTATAGCCAAACGTCCAGCAGTATCCACAAGCAAAACATCTACCATAGAACTTTCAGCCTTTTTTAAAGCCTCTTTAGCAACCCTAATAGGATCTTTTTCATTTTCTATGAAGAAAAGTTCAATTTCATTAGCTTCACAAAGTTGTCTTAGCTGCTCCACTGCCGCTAAACGCTGTAAATCACAAGCCGCAACTAAAACTTTTTTATTGCGTAATTTTAAATAATTTGCAAGTTTAATAGTGCTTGTAGTCTTACCGCCCCCTTGCAAACCTGCCATTAGAACTACTGTTGGGGGTTTAGAAGCAAAAACAAAACCTTGATTCTTACCATTGACACTTAAAATATTTTCTAAATTTACTTTAATGGCATTTAAAAATTGTTTTTGACCTATTCCGTTTTGCTTTACATCTTCTTCTATCAAAGTCAAAAGCTCTTTAGTTACCTTATGGTGAACATCTGCTTTTAAAAGAGCTTTTTTTAAGGTTTCTAAAGCGTTCTTAAGTGCTTTTTCATCATCAACAAAACGTAATTTATTAATCGCTGATTTAAAAGATTCGCTAACTAACTCAAACACTTTATCACCTTTCTATAAAATTTTTAAATTAAACCTTGCATTATACAAAATTTTTTCTTAAATGGCTTTAAAAATCTAAATTTTTTATCTCAAAGCCAACTTTTGCAAAACTATTATCTAGCTCAGCCTTAAAATAATAATCAAAAATTTTAATTTCATAGCTATGCAAATACATTCTATCGCTTGAAATTTTAGCATATTTTTCATCACCTACAACGCCATGTTTTATAAATTTAGCATGCACTCTGATTTGATGAGTTCTACCTGTTTGAATGACTATTTTTGCTAAGGTTTTTTTTGACTGCATCATGATAGGAGTAATGATACTTAAGGCACTTAAACCATCTTTTGAAACTTTACTTAATGCCCCACCTTTTGCTTTTATGGTAAAAATAGGCTCATTCACTTCAACCTCTTCAGCCAAAACCCCATCTAAAACCGCAATATAACTTTTATAAACCCTGTGTTTTTTAAATTCTTCTATACAAAGCTTTCTAAAATCTTCATCTTTGCAAAGCAAAATCACACCGCTTGTTTCTTTGTCTAAACGATTTAAAAGCTTGGCATTAAATTTTCTCTCCAAGTCTTCACTCACATAAGCATAAGGTTTATTAATAGCAATAATCTTATCATCTTCAAAAATAATTTGAGGATTTTTGGTTTTTATCACATTAAATCTTGCCTTATCGCTCATCAAAGCTCTAGCAACCACAACTTTTTTTCCATGTGAAAAAACACAACCCTTATCAATCAAATCTTTAGCTTCACGATTTGAAATTTTTTCTTGCAAAGCTAAGAGTTTATAAGCTTTTTCTTGCATCAATTCCCTTTTGTATGGTCTGTATAATAAGATCTAAATTTTCTTTTTTGGAAATTTTAACTTTTAAATTTAAATAATGAATTTTATCATTTAAATCTTTTAAATTTTCGCAAAAATATACATTTTCTACTTCTTCAAATAAAGCCTTTTGATTATGAATAAATTTCCCACTGATTAATACATTGTCAAAATATGCCACTTCTATAGGATTGTGTCCTCCTATGCCTTCTATGAAAGAACCTCCAAGCACAACAACATCAGAAATTGCATAAAAATTTACAAGCTCTCCTAAAGCATCTAAAAGCAAAATTTTTTTAGCAAATTTCTTATTTTCATCTTTTAAAGAACTAAATTTTTCAAATTCCAAACCTTTGTTTAAAAGCAAATTTTCAACTTCTTTAAAACGCTCAGGGTGTCGTGGGGCGATAATGAGTTTTTCATTTTCTTCTAGTTTAAAATGATCAAGCAAAAGCTCTTCTTCGTCCTTATGAGTACTGGCAAAAATGATAAGTTTTTCCTTAGGTTTGGCATAAATTTTATTATTTTTAATTTCTAAATTTGCCTTAATATTTTTAAAAATTTTAACATTTTTAGCTCCCAAACTTTCAAGTCTTACTTTATCTAATTCACTTTGAGCAAAAACTTCATCAATATAAGAAAAAATTTTTTTATAAAAAAAAGAAAATCTTTGATAAGAATGATAAGATTTATCAGATATTCTTGCATTAAGCAAAATAATCTTAGTTTTATAAATGTGTGCCATGAAAACAAGCATAAGCCAATATTCTGCTTCAAAAATTACCAAAACCTTACAAGGCTTAAACCAAAAAGGCAAAAAATTTTCAAAAGCAAGATAATTTACCTTTTTACAAAATTCTTTTGCATATTCAAAACCTGTTTGAGTAATAGTAGTTATTCTTGAATCAAATTTCAGAACCAAAGTTTTAATACTTCTTACCTCCCCGTAAGAACAAGCATGAAAATGTACATCAGCTTTTTCTTGATGTAAATTTTTATAAAGAAAAAATCGGGATTTTAAACTAGTTTTGTATTTGGATTTTAAAAAAGAAAGCAAAAGAATAAAGACGGCACAAAATAAAAATGCCGCCCAAGTTAAAAAATAATAAAAAAAGATCAATTTTGTTCTTCTTGCTCTTTATAAAGAATTCTTCCACAATGAGGGCAAGTTACAATCTCTTCACCTTTTACAACAGACAGATAAGTCTTATCGTAAATTTTCATAAAACATCCATAGCATGCTTGTTTTTTAACAGGAACTACAGCAGTATTTTTCGCCCATTTGCGAATTTTTTCATAAAAACTTAAAACTTTTTGATTCATCTCGCCCACAAGTTTGGTTTTTTTATTATAAACACTCATTCTATCTTTTTCAAGAACTTCCATTTCAGATTTAATGCTTACTCTAATCTCATTAATATTTTGCTCTTGTTTAATTTTTTCTTCTTCAAGTTCTTTTTTATAAGTTTCTTTATTCTCTAAAATTTTATCCAGTCTTACAATTTCATCATTTGCAGCGTCTAATTGCTCTTTTGCAATATCTTCTTCAATTTTTAAAGCATTAGCTTCTTTTTCTGTTTTTACTGTACCACTTTTTTTAGAAAGCTCTTTAATTTTTGCCGAAAACTCAGAAATATGAGCATTATTTTGTACTTTTTGATTTTCTATATCTTTGATTTCTTCATCAATTTTTTCTAAATCTGTGTTGATTTTTCCTATTTTTAACTCAGCATCTTTTAAAGTCTTATTAATACTGTCTATTTTTGGTTCATAACTATCAATTTCTTGATCTATTTTTGATAAAAGCACTAATTGTTCGAGATATTTATTCATTTATTTTCCTTAAAAATATTGAAATGGATTTTTTGAAACTGTTATTATAGCTTGTAGCGGCAAATTTTTCAAGTCTTTTGCTAAACATTGAGAAAAATATCTCTCACTTTCAAAATGACCCAAATCAATAAGACTGATTTGATTACTAAGTGCCTCTAAAGCTTGATGATATTTAAAATCTCCGCTTAAAAAACAATCCGCATCTACTTTAGAAATTAAATCCCCGCCACTTCCAGTACATATAGCAATACGCTTAATGTCTTTTTTACCACAATTGCTTACACGTAAAATTTGTAAATTTAACTTTTTTTTCACCCAGTCACACAAAGCTTCAAAAGACATAGAATTTTCCACATAAATTAAAAATTCGTCTTTAAAAGAAATTTTAAAACCTAAAATTTCTTCCGTAAAATAAGTGTTTAAATGACTTAAATCGTAATTTGTATGCATACTGATTAAAGAAATATTTTTACAAATCATTTCTTTAATAAAAGCTCTAGGATAAGTCTTGTCATATAAATCTTTTAAACCTTTAAATATCAAAGGATGGTGTGTGATAATTAAAGAATTTTCACTCGCTTCTTTAATGATATTTTCATCAATATCTAAGCTTAAATAAACAGTTGAAATTTCACTATCCCTATCTCCAAGCAAAATTCCACTATTATCCCATGATTCTTGGATATCAAAGGGACTTAATTGATCTAAAAAATTATAAATTTCACTCAGTTTCATTTAAATTTTTCTTATAAATTTCAGCACAATTTTTCGAAAGCTCACGAATTTTTAACATATAATCTTGTCTTTGTGCTACAGAAATTGCTCCTCTTGCATCTAAAAGATTAAAAGTATGTGCAGCAAGCATACAATAATCATAAGCAGGTAAAGCTAGTCCTTGTTCTAAAATATTTTTACATTCTTTGTAAGAATTTTCAAACTGCTCATTTAAGATCTTAACATCACTTACTTCAAAATTGTATTTACTAAATTCATATTCACTTTGCTTATGCACATCTGCGTATTTAATTTTTTCTCCATTAAATTCACTCCAAACTATATCATAAACATTATCAACATTTTGAAGATACATAGCTATTCTTTCAAGACCATAGGTAATTTCAGCACTTACTAAATCTACTGCTATACCGCCAACTTGCTGAAAATAAGTAAATTGAGTGACTTCCATACCATCAAGCCATACTTCCCAGCCTAAACCCCAAGCACCCAAACTTGGACTCTCCCAATTATCTTCAACAAAACGAATATCATGACTTTTTAAATCAAAACCCAAATTTTCAAGACTTTTAAGATATAATTCTTGGATATTATCAGGACTAGGTTTAATCAAAACTTGAAATTGATAATAAGCACCTAAGCGATTAGGATTTTCACCATAACGTCCATCAGTAGGCCTTCTACTTGGAGCCACATAAGCAGCTGCCCAAGGTTTTTTTCCTAAACTTCTTAAAAAAGTTGCTGGATGAAAGGTTCCTGCACCTGCTGGCATATCATAAGGTTGCATAATCGCACAACCTTGCTCTTGCCAATAATTTTGCAAATTAAGTATCATTTGTGAAAAAGTCATTGTATCTCTCTTTATTGTTCCATATTTTCAATAGGTTTTTCTAAATTTTTATTCATTTCCAAATCAGGCTCTGTCTTAGCTCCAAAAATTTCTGCGGTTTTACTCCACATTAATTTATATTTACGCTTGAGAAATTCTATCTCTTCACGCGCATGTTTTAGCTCATTGTTTAAGGTTTCTATAGTTTTTCTATCTTCATCATAAAGTTCTTGCATAGAATAAAGGGCGTCTTTTAAAAATTTATTCTCATTTTTTAATGCTTCAAGTGTTTCATCTTTAGCATCTAAAACTTTTTCATGCAAATTTAAAATAGTTCCTATTGTTTTTTCAACAAAACTTTCTCCTGCTAAAGTCATTGAATTTACCATTGCAGTTTGAGATTTTGCAGAACTAGGTACTACACTAAAAGTACCTTGATGAGCTTCGATGTAAATTTTACCCTCTTCTTCTTTAAAATTTAAAGCCCCATTGGCCATCATACCCTTAACCACATCTTCATTTAAATGCACAAGTTTACAAAATTCTTCAAGTTCAAGATAGGTTTGCATTTTTATCCCTTATAATAAAACTTCTACTTCTTTTGAATCAGATACAAGTTTTTTTTCTTTTTCAAGACGATCTTCTTTAAGCTTTTGTGCTAAATCAACATCATAAATAGCTAAAATTTGCATAGCCAAATAAGCAGCATTGATCGCTCCAGCCTTACCAATAGCTAAAGTTCCTACAGGAATTCCACTAGGCATTTGCACCGTAGAAAACAAAGAATCCATACTTGCAAGATTACTTCCTGGCATAGGCACTCCTAAAACAGGTTTTGTTGTATAAGCTGCAACAGCTCCAGCTAAATGCGCTGCCATTCCAGCTGCTGCTATAAAAACCTTCGCACCTTTTTCTTCAGCATTTGCAATATACTCTTTTGTTCTTTTTGGACTACGATGAGCTGATGAGATGATAAGTTCATACTTTACCCCAAAACTTTCTAAAGTTTTAACAGCCTCTTTCATAGTCTCATAATCACTCTTGCTTCCCATTAAAATAGAAACAAAATTCATCTATATTTCCTTTCTTAAAAAACTTAATGCACTGATTTTATTTGGTAATTGGATTTCATGTTCATTACCGCTATGAATTTCGCTAAATTCTTTATTGTTTTTAGCAATGAGTTTTTTAAACTCTATAAAATATCTATCCTCTTTTTGATAAATTTTACCTAGTTCATTATCGCAAGTTTGAATCACATCGCCTAAAGGGGCTAAAATTTCATAAGGCGTGTTTAAAACGATTTTCTCTTTACATTTAAAAAAGCTTCCATCTTCGCTTATAGCATGTACTTGATGAGAACCTTCTTCTATGCTTGTATTATGATTTTGCGTGTCGGTTTTTTCTAAAGGACGCGAAACAAGATAGCCATCTGTAAAACCACGATTTTTAAGTGTAGCAATCTCTTTTTCATACTTACTTGACTCAAATTTACCCTCTAAAGCATCTTGTATGGCCATTTTATAAGTCCTTGTTGTAAGCGCAACATAATATTCGCTTTTAGTACGCCCTTCTATTTTAAAAGCACTGATACAATTTTCTTGCATGATTTTTTCTATATAAGAACAAAGATTTAAATCTTTAGAATTAAAAATATGAGTACCATTTTCATCTTCTTCTAAGCGAAATAAAGTGCCATTTTCTGGATTTTTAGCATAAAGCTCATAATTAAATCTACAATCATTTGCACAAGATCCACGATTGCTCATTCTTCCACTTTGCACAGAGCTTATTAAACAACGCCCTGAATAAGCAAAACACATAGAACCATGCACAAAAGCTTCAAGTTCAATATCGCAATTTTCCTTTAAAGCTTTAGCGTCTTTAAGCCCTAATTCTCTGGCAATTACAACCCTTTTAGCACCCATATCCTTATAAACTTGAGCATCTAAATAATTTAAAATATTTGCCTGAGTAGAAACATGTAAAGAAATTTCAGGTGCAAGCTCTTTAACAAGACGCATAGCTCCAACAGAAGCTACAATAAAAGCATCGGGTTTCATCTCGCGTAATTTTAATATATGTCTTTTTAAACCTTCAATTTGGGAACTTAGATGAAAACCATTTAAAGTAACATAAATTTTCTTACCACGCTCATGAGTATATTTGATAGCTTCTTCAAAACTTTCATAATTAAATTCTCTTGCAGTGCGTGATCTTAAAGAAAAATTATTCACACCCGCATAAACCGCATCTGCACCATAAGCCAAAGCAATTTTTAATTTTGTGAAATTTCCTGCAGGAGCTACTATTTCAGGAATGATCATTTTTGCCCTAAACTTGCAATTAAAGCTTCTATATCATCATTACTTACAACATCAGCAGTACTATCACCTTCAATATGCACTGCAGAACTTACACGTTTTTTATCATCAATTTTACCTTCAAATAAAGAACTCATATAACGGCTTAAAGCACGCATTACATTAATAACACGTTCGATTTTTTGACGATGTATATCTTGATACTGCATTGCATCCATTGCCATCATCACTTCATCTTGTCCGCTTTGAAGATTTCCGACAATCTCCTTAGAACTTTTTTTAGCTTGATTGTTTAATTCTAAAGCTTCACTGAAACTTTCCACATTAGGAAATTTTTCATTAAGTTTAGAAAAAATATCAATATTTTTTTCTATTGCTTTATTTATTTCTTTGAGTAAACTTTCAGAATCCGCAAAAAAATTATTAATACTTTCAAGCTTATCCATCATTTCCGTTGCTTTAAGCTCACTATCTTTTGTAACATCATCTAACTGATGTACAACTTTATGCTCCTGATTTGGTGGGGGTGGTGGCCATACTACACTAGGATTAGGTTTGTAATCAGCTATTTTGACATCTTCTAACATCAAAGCATCTTCTTCGGTATTCGATTCTTCGGTTTTTACCTCTGCTTCTGTCTCTGAATCAAGATCAACATCACCATTCATCAAAGCATCAAGCTCTTCTTGAGTCATTTTTTTCCCTTTTTTAAATCTAGATTTTCAATAATTGCTTAAAATTATAATCAATTTTATCTAAAACAAAAATATAAATTTTTATTTTTTAATCTTTTTAAATTAAATTTTTAAATTTATTAAAAAAAATATATTAATTAAATCTTAATTAAAAATTTTATGATATAATTTTATAAATTTAATTACATAAAAGGAGTAAAAATATGGGAAAATTTGTTAATAATATAGATGATTTTTTCAAATTTTGTAAACAAAATGAAGTGCTTTTTGTTGATTTTCGTTTTACAGATATGATAGGAACTTGGCATCATATTACCTATAATCTTCATGCAATCAATGAAGAAACATTTCAAACTGGCATTCCATTTGATGGAAGCTCAATCCATGGATGGCAACCTATAGAAAAATCAGATATGATTTTAAAACCTGATGCTCAAAGTGCTTTTTTAGATCCTTTTACGGCTGATCCTACTATCATAGTATTTTGTGATGTGTATGATATTTACAAAGGACAAATGTATGAAAAATGTCCAAGAAGCATAGCAAAAAAAGCAATGGAACACCTTAAAAATAGTGGCATAGCTGATACTGCTTACTTTGGACCAGAAAATGAATTCTTTGTTTTTGATAGTGTAAAAATAGTTGATACTACTCATTGTTCTAAGTATGAAGTTGATACCGAAGAAGGAGAGTGGAATGATGATAGAGAATTTACTGATAGCTACAATACTGGACACAGACCGAGAAACAAAGGTGGATATTTTCCAGTTCAGCCAATTGATTCTTTAGTAGATATTCGTTCTGAAATGGTTCAAACCCTTGAAAAAGTAGGTCTTAAAACTTTTGTTCATCATCATGAAGTTGCACAAGGACAAGCTGAAATAGGAGTAAATTTTGGCACGCTTGTAGAAGCAGCTGACAATGTTCAAATTTATAAATATGTTGTAAAAATGGTAGCTCATTTAAATGGCAAAACTGCCACTTTTATGCCAAAACCTTTATACGGAGATAATGGCAATGGTATGCATGTTCATATGAGCTTATGGAAAGATGGGGTAAATTTATTTTACGATAAAGATGGATACAGTGGACTTAGTCAAACTGCTATAAATTATATAGGTGGAATTTTAAAAAATGCTAGAAGTGTCGTAGCTTTTACAAATCCAAGTTCCAATTCTTACAAAAGAATAGTTCCTGGTTTTGAAGCTCCTTGTATTTTAACTTATTCTTGTCAAAACAGATCAGCAAGTTGTCGCGTTCCTTATGGCATAGGTAAAAATTCAGCTCGTATAGAAATTCGCTTCCCTGATAGCACTGCTAATCCTTATTTAGCTTTTGTTAGTCTTTTAATGGCAGGTCTTGATGGAATCAAAAATAAAACCATTCCTGTGGGTCCTATGGATGAAAATTTATTTGATCTTACTTTGGATGAAATACGTGAAAAAGGGATAGAGCAATTACCACATACTCTAAGAGGAAGTTTAGAAGCTTTAATCCGACATAATTCTTATTTAAAACCTGTAATGAGCGATATTTTTATCGATGACTATCAGCATTTAAAATTTGAAACACAAGTTTGGCCAGTAGAAGCTCGTCCAACTGCTTATGAATTTAAAACTTGCTACTCTTGCTAAAAATTTAATGGCGTTTAACACGCCATTAAATAAAAAAGAATTAAAAATTATTTATTTTATATCAACTATCGCTTAAGCTGATTTACAATTCCTAGCATATCATCACTTGTTGTAATTGCCTTAGAACCCGCTTCATAAGCTCTTTGTCCTGTGATAAGATCTGTCATTTCTTCAACAAGCTGAACATTACTAAGTTCTATAAATCCATGTCTTATGGTTCCAAGTCCATCTTGCCCTGCTATACCCGCAACAGGTGCACCACTTGCTCCTGTTTCAAGATAAAGATTATCGCCCATAGAATGAAGACCCGCTGGATTTATAAACTGAACTAGCTCCACTTGACCAATTTGAGTTTCTTGTTGCTCCCCTGGTAGCATTACAGAAACGGTTCCATCTGTAGCAACATTAATTGCTGTTGCACCTTCAGGTATTGTCATTTCAGGTAAAAGTCTATAACCGTCTGAATTTACAATATTACCTTCATTATCTTTTGTAAATTGCCCATTTCTAGTATATCCTATAGTGCCATCAGGAAGTTGTATTTGAAAAAACCCATTGCCTGCAATAGCCATATCAAGACCATCAGTACTTGTTGATTTTAAATTTCCTTCAGTAAAAACTTTAGTTACCGCTGTTGGACGCACACCCACACCCACTTCTATACCCGAAGGAGAAAGAGTAGTGGCTGAAGTTGAAGTTCCTGCATACTTCATAACTTGATACATAAGATCAGCAAATTCTGCACGACTTTTCTTAAAACCTGCTGTATTAACATTGGCGATGTTATTTGAAGTAACATCAATTTGTGTTTGCTGCGCTACCATTCCTGTAGCAGCAGTATGAAGTGATCTCATCATTTTTAATCCTTTTTTATTTTATTTTAAATTATTTAACAGCTGCAAGCTTATTGATAGCTTCTTGATTTAAGTCATCCATATGAGCTGTCATAACTTTTTGATACATTTCTACCATTCTGTTTGCTTCAATCAGTCCTACCATTTCAGTAACTGGATTAACATTTGATCCCTGAGAAAAACCTTGGCGAATAGCATTGGAGTTTTTCAAATCTCTAATACGGGTTAGATCATCTATTTTATAGACATTATCCCCATCTTTTTGCAAAGCTCTTATATCATCTACTTGTGCTACAAATAATGTTGCATTTTGAGCTCCATCAACTTCAATGCTTCCGTTTTTATCAACGCTAATTTGAACAGCGCCATTAGGAATGCGTATGCCAGCATTCTGAGGATTATTAAAATAATCACTACTTAATACCTTGTATCCTTGCTTATTTACCAAATAACCCTCATCATCAAGTTGAAAATTTCCATCTTTAGTTAATCTCACTTCTCCATCTTTGGTCTGAACCAAATAAAAAGCATCTTCTCTAGTCATTGCCAAATCCAAAGGATTGTTTGTGGCCTTTAAAGAACCTAGGCTGAAATCCGTATATTCTTGAGAAACTTGTGGGATTCCATCTATTGTAGTATTTACAAAACGAGATGCATCTCTTGTGTGATTTTCTATAGGCAACTCATCCTGAGTTTCTTTAAAAATCCTTTTAAAATCTGCAATAACCACATCATCTCTTTTGTATCCACTTGTATTAATATTGGCAAGATTATTAGTAATCACATCAAGTTTATTAAACTGAGTTACCATTCCGCCAGTTGCTTGATAATATCCATTTTGCATATTTTCACCTATAAAATTAAGATTTTATAGCTATAAAAGCAAAGAGTGTTCCAACTTTTAAAAACAAAGAAAAATAAATATTTGAAAGATTATTAGAAGAGAATTTTAAACTATAAAAAGCAAGATTTGACTCAATCTTGCTTTAAAAATCAATTTTAATCCATTTGACGACGCAAGAAAGTTGGTGTTTCAATTTGCGCCATTATCTCTTCATCATAACCACCGCTTACCTTTTTAAGAGTTAAATAAGGATTTTTCTTAGAAGCTTGAGCTTCTTCGGTAGATTTTTTAGCTACTGTATCTTTATCTTCAAACCCTGTCGCAATAATAGTCACTTCAACTCTATCTTCCATGCTATCATCTGTAGTAGAACCAAAAATAATCTTAGCATTTTCATCAACAATTTCTTGTATGCTATTTGCTGCTGCCGAAATTTCAAACAAAGAGCAATTAGAACTTGTTTTAAAATGTAAAATAACTCCCTTAGCACCTTTAATATCCATTCCATCAAGCAAAGGAGATTCTATAGCGTTTGAAAGAGCCTCTTCTATAGCATTTTCACCACTAGCACTGCCAACACCCATAAGTGCAAGTCCACGATGACTCATAATGGTTCTTACATCTGCAAAGTCAACATTAATATCTCCATTATCAAGCAAGATAGACACCATACCTTTTACAGCACGAGCTAAAATATCATCAACCAATCTAAAAGCATCTTTAATGCCTGCTTTTTTATCAATAATGCTCAATAATTTTTCATTTTGAATTACAAGAATAGAATCACTTTCTTTTTTAAGCTCAAGGAGACCGCTTTCAGCAAGTTTTTTTCTTTGTTTTCCTTCGAATGCAAAAGGCATAGTTACAACAGAAACAGTCAAAGCTCCAATCTCTTTAGCTGCTTGTGCAATAACTGGAGTGGCCCCCGTTCCAGTACCTCCACCAAAACCTGAAGCAATAAATACAATATCACTTTGACTAAGACTTGCTTTTATTTCTTCAAAACTTTCTCTAGCACTTTCTGCACCTACTTCAGGAAGCATACCAGCACCTAAACCTTTAGTTTTTTTCTCACCAAGTTGAATTTTAGTTTTTGCTAATGAAATTGAAATAGCTTGTGCATCAGTATTTGCTGCAATTAAATCAAGATCATTTAATCCCATTTTAACCATATGATTAATCATATTGCCGCCACCGCCACCGCAGCCTATAACCTTAATTTTTGCACCTTTATTATGTTGCATTTCTTCTACTAAAAATTCACTCATAAAAATTTCTCCTTGTTAAAATTGATTCATAATTTTATGCCAGATATTTGAAAAAACACTAGGTTTTTTTTCTTTTGGCTCTTTAAAATCTAATTGTTCTTGTATTGCAATTGTATCATTTTCTTGCAAATTTTCATCAAAAAAATCAGATTTTATTTCACTTTCTGCATCTTTTTGCAAAACAATATCTTGTTTAATTTGACGATTAAAATTTTCAATTTCCCCTTTATATCTTAATTTTTCATTAGAATCAAGTTCATAAGGCGTAAAATACCCCGCTCCATATAAACAAAGTCCTATAGCACAAGTATTTTCAGGATCATTAAAAATTTCACTAAAACCAGTAATCAAATCTTTTCTTGCAGTAGCTAGTCTAACTGAGCGATTATCAAATGTTGCAGGAGCTAGCTCATCAATACCTGCTAACTTAGTCATTCCACCTGTTAAAACAACTCCACCGCCTATAGCATTGGCATAACGATTATCACTTAAGATTTTTGCCAAAATCATCAAAGTTTCTTCCGCTCTTGCATAAATTACGTTTGAAATAATATCCAAAGAAACTTCATTAACCTTTCTTTCATCACCCATTGAAGGAATTTGTATAAGGGTATTAGGCTGTTGCGAAAGAGCTGCATAATTAAGCTTGATTTTTTCTGCTTCTTTTAAAGGTGTATGCAATGCCATTGATAAATCTTGGGTGATATTAATCGAGCCAATTTGCAAACAATCATTATATCTAATTGAATTTCCAGTATGAACAACCATATCACAAATCGCTCCACCCATATCAATCAAAACAGCACCTAATTCCTTTTCGCTATCATCTAAACAAGCTATAGCTGAAGCATATCCTGAAAGAACTATATTATCCACTCTTAAATCAGCTAATTCAACTGCTTTCTTAAGATTTTTAATATGAGATTCTTGTGAAATCACTATATGGGTTGAAACTTCCAAACGATTGCCACTCATTCCCAAAGGATCATCAACATGTTCAAGATCATTAACCTTAAAATTATAAGGCAAAACATGGATAATTTCATAACCACTTGGTAGATTGGCAGTATGCTTAGCTGTACTTACAGCACGATGAATTTCTTTAATGCCTATTTCATGATTTGGAATATTAACAACACCTATGCTATCAACGCTTTTAGTATAAGCACCTGATATAGACACCACAACCTTATCATAATGAACTCCGCTCATCATCTCAGCACTTCTAACAGCTTCTTCAATAGATTTAGAAGCAAGCTCTATATTGGTAATGGCACCTTTTTTAACCCCGTTGGTTTTCGACTTGGAAAAACCAATAATTTTTAATCCATCTTCATCTTTTTGAGCAATAATGGCACAAGTCTGGGTTGAGCCTAAGTCAATTCCTAATATATTCAAAATCAATTCCCTTTATAATAAATTTTTATCGGATATATCTTTTTAAGTTCATCAACAAGTTCTTGCTTAAGCTCATTTGCTTTTAAATTTCGCAAATTTTGTTCAAGCATAGTTTTGTATTGTTCAAATTTATCGGAGTTCATATCTAATTTTTGTTTATTTATTTTATATAATATTGCTTTATTGTCATTAATGATCACATAAGAACTATTTTGATCAGTATTAAATACATTCATTAAAAAATAAGCAAATTCAGAATCATTTAATATCTTATCACTAAGCTTTACACTCTCGCGAGAACTATCTCGACTTACAAAGCCTATATCATCGCCTTTAAAATTTACTAAACTATTTTTAGCTTTTTCTTCTAAATTTTTTCTAGCTTGTTCGCTTAAATACATAGGTAAAACTTCTTCTCTAGCTTCTTCAAAAGTTTTATTTCTTATAGGATCTACTTTATTTAGTTTAACTATGATATATCCGTTATTATAAGGTGCCGGTCGTAAAACATCTCCATTTTTAGCTTTATTCAAAAGATCAATTGGATAATAAACATCAGATTCACTAATATTTTGATCTTTTTGAAAATTATCTTTCCCATTTTTTAAATCTAAAAATTTAGCATTAGCCACATTCTTTAGTTGCATTAAAGCATAATCTTTAGCAACTTCATTTTTAGCAGTCTGAAAATCCATCACTTTACCTGCAAAATCTTTATATCTTAGTTTATTTTCATCTTGATTATAAAATTTTTCTAATTCTTTGTCGTCAATTTTCTCATTGCTAACTGGCAAAAAATAAGTTGAAATTTCATATATTTTTTTAGTTTTATAATCTTCTTTATGTTCATTCCAAAGCTTTTTTAAATCCTCTTCATTAATCTTAATATTTTTTTTGTCATAATCAATTTTTGCAATACTTAAAGCATCTTGCATGAAATAACTAGAAGCTAACATTTTTAATTCTTCATCTTTGCTAGGAATATTAAAAATTTGATTAAGTTTATCGGTAATTACTTCATTTGCAAGTTGTGTTTCATAATCTTTTGGAGTTAAATTATTGGCATTTAAAAGTTCATAATAAATTGTTTTGTTAAAATCCCCTGTAGGATCTTGAAATTCTCTAGTATTTGCAAGTTTTTGTAAAATTTCATTCTCGTTTACGCCAATACCCAAATCTTTAGCAAAATTTAACAAAAGCTTATCTTCAACAAGAGAGCTTAAAGCTATATTTTTAATGCCTAGTTGCTCAGCATTTTCTGGAGTTAAAGCACCATTGCTAATTTGATTATAATAACTTAAAATTTGTCTATATCTAGTATCAAATTCGCTAAAACCTATCTTTTCATTTCCTACGGTTGCAACACTCGAACTTCTATTGAGATTAAAATCATAAGCACCCCAACCTAAAAAGCCAGCGCCAACAAAAGCTATAGTACTAACCCATATAGTAACAACAAGATATTTTTTGTGATGTTGCATCCAAGTAAGCATATCATTCCTTGATTAAATTTAAACTAGATATTGTATCGTAGAAGTGTTTAAGTGGAGTTTAATTATAAAATTTTTACCAAAAAATATTTGTTCTTTAAATTTTATGATTTTTACAATGAAATTTAGTTATAATTATAGTTTATAAAAATTTATTAGGATTGATTTTGGAAATTCCTCATATCCCAGTTTTGCTTAATGAAGTTCAAGAGATTTTTAAAAATCTTAAAACAGGTTATTTTTTAGACTGCACTTTAGGATTTGGCGGACATAGTGAAGCTTTGCTTAAAAATCATCCTGATCTTAAATTCATTGCTTGTGATCAAGATCCACAAGCTTTAGAATTTTCTAAAAAACGTCTTAAAAATTTTCACAATAGGATAACTTTTATACAAAGTAATTTTAGTGAAGTTTTAGAAAAAATTTCACATAAAGAAGAATTAAGAGGTATTTTAGCAGACATTGGAGTTTCTTCATTTCAACTTGATAATAACGAAAGAGGTTTTAGTGTAAATTCTGACTTTTTGGATATGAGAATGAATCAAAACTCCAAAATATCGGCTTATGAGATTATTAATACTTATACAAAAGAGCAATTAACTTCCATTTTTAAAGATTATGGAGAATTGCACGATGCACATTTTATTGCTGAAAAAATTTGCCTAGAAAGAAGTAAAAATCCAATCAAAAGTGCCAAGGAACTTTATCAAATCATAGGAAAAGGCAAACAAAATCATAGAAAAATTTCTAAAGCCACTTTAGCATTTCAAGCCATTAGAATAGAAGTAAATCAAGAACTTAAAGTGCTTAAAGATTTTCTTGGGCATTTAGAAAATTTAAAACCAAAAAATTGCATTTTAGCAATCATTAGTTTTCATTCTTTGGAAGATAGAATAGTAAAAAATTTTTTCAAAAAATGGTCAAAAAACTGCATTTGTGATGAAAAAATAATGCGCTGCGAATGTGGAAATAACCATAGCCTAGGGCAAATAATAACCAAAAAAGCTATAAGTGCAAGCAAGGAAGAACTTTTAAAAAATTCTCGCTCTAGTTGTGCTAAAATGCGGGCTTTTTATTTTAATAATTTGGACAATAAATAATGCTAGAAGATGATTTTATAAAAGAACGCCAAAACATACGCCAAAAAATGCTGAAATTTTCTCGCGCTATAAATCAAGGCAAACCGCTTGATGATGATTTAAGAGATGAAATTTCTAGCGATGATATTTTAAGACGTCGTTTTAAAAAAAAGACTCCTAATAAATTCTTAGAAGAACTCGATGAAGAGTATGAGTCAAAACATACTAAAAAATCAAATATATATTTAAAAGAAGATCTGATCAATGTTAAATTAGAAGAAAAGCAATCTCTTGCTAAAAAATTTTTTTCCAAAATGAAAGAAAGGAAAAAAGAAGAAAATAAAAAAACTAAAAAGATTTTTTCGTTTGGAAGAAAAAAAATAAACGAGATAAAAAATATTCAAACCAAACCAAAAATTCAAACAAAAAATGATCAAAACCCTATCCAAGATAAAAAAGAAAAAAAAGAATCTATAAAATCTATAGAAAAAATTCAAAAAACCGAACCTAAGATACAAAATTCTCAAACTATAGAAAAACGACCTAATATTAAAAAACAACCCGATATTAAACAAAGTTTGGAAAATTTACAAAAAAAAATAACACCACAAGAAAATAAACAAGAACTTCCAAAACCATCTAATCAAGCTCAAGAAAAACAACAAAATGATGAAGATGCTCAAAAGGCAAAAAATGTTTTACTAGAAGGCTTCTCTAATGCCACCAAAGAAGATAGAAACCTAAATTTCAATCATCTTCTTTTTGCGGCTTTACTTGTTAGTTTTGCGTTATTTTTATTTGCTCCACAAATTTATATCAGAAATCAAATTTATTATCTTAGTAGAGAAATTGCTACATTAAGAACAGAAGAAAGCGTTTTAAACGAAGAAAATAAAGATTTAAAAAGAAGACTTGAAAATATGCGATTCCAAAATCAAATTTTAGATTATTTAGAATGAATAATCTTATCTAAAACATACTGCTCTAAATTTGCTTTTGGAATTTCTTCTTTTAAGGCTTCCTTATAAATTTCACCTGCCATTATAGAGTATTTTTCATAAGCAAAATAAGGGAAATGCAAAGCCCAGGCTTTTTGTATTATTTTTTTTGAGATTATTTTGCGAGTATAAACTTTAAAAATATCATATCCTATAAATACACAAGCAGTAACCATAACAGCACTCACTATGCTTATATGAAAGTCAAGCTTTGTTAAAAAATAATGAGTAATTAAAAGCAATGGCAACAAAACCACAGCACAAAAAACACCAAAATAAATATAAGAATTTAGAATTTTGAAATTAAAATTTAGCTTAGAAGGATCTACAAGCATACCGTCATTAAAAAGTGCATTTGCCTCTAATAAATCCTTCACTAAAACAGGTTGTTCTGATACTTTAAATAAAAAACGAAGGCTAAATTCTTTAAATTTTTTCATAATCCATGCTTTATTTTTTGATTAAAATTTTATCCAAACAAAATTAATTTTTACTAAATATAAACCTCTTTCAATTGCTTATTAATTCTTCTGTAATTCTAGCGATTTCTAATTCTTCATCTGTAGGAATAACAAGCACTTTAACTTTAGAATTTGCATGATTTATCATTCTTTCGCCCGAAATCCTTTGTTTGTTAAGTTCAAAATCTAACTCGATACCAAGATGAGCTAATCTCTCACATACTTTTTGTCGAACCAAACTATCATTTTCTCCTATGCCACCTGTAAAAATAATAGCATCGGTTTTTGGCAACACGGCAAAGTAGGATCCTATATATTTAACAAGACGATAACAAAACATATCAAGAGCCAAGCGTGCTTTATCATTACCTTGTTCTATCTCTCTTTCTATATCTCTAAAATCATTATAACCGCAAATTCCATATACTCCACTTTTTTTATTCATCAGTGTATCTATTTCTTCTATAGTTAAACCCTTAAGATGACTAATAAAAGGTAAAATAGCAGGATCTAAATCTCCACAACGCGTTCCCATAACAAGCCCCTCAAGCGGAGTAAATCCCATAGAAGTATCCACACTCTTACCTTTTTCTATAGCACATACACTTGCACCATTTCCAAGATGAGCAGAGATAACATTTAGTTCACTTTTATCTTTTTCAAGCAAACTTGCCGCTCTAGAACTGACAAAAGCATGAGAAGTCCCATGAAAACCATATCTTCTAATATTATGCTTATCATAAAAATCATAAGGCAAAGCATACATATAAGCAAAATCAGGCATAGTGCGATGAAAAGCTGTATCGAAAATAGCGACATTTGCAACACTAGGTGCAGCTTTAATCATTGTTTTTATACCTGCTAAATGGGCAGGATTATGCAAAGGAGCAAAAATACTAACCCTATCTATCTCTTTAAGAACATAATCATCCACTAAACAATGCTCGCTTAAATTTCTTCCCCCATGAACTATACGATGACCACAGCCATCAAGCGCATTTAAATCTGCTAAAATTCCTGATTCTTTAAAAAGCTCATTAACTATACTAAGGCCTTCTTCGTGATTATTTATTGTTAATTCTCTTTCAAAACTTTCATTATTTAAAGTATTTTTTAATACAACCTTTGATTTTTGCTCTCCAATTTTTTCTACCAATCCACTGGCTTTAACGATTTTATTATCAAAAAATTTAAATTTAATCGATGAAGAACCTGAATTTAAAACTAAAATTTTCATTTATCATTCCTTTCTATTGAGCTTGTATTGCACTTAAAATTACGGTATCTACAATATCATCTACCAAACATCCACGACTTAAATCATTAACAGGTTTTTTAAGACCTTGCAAAATAGGACCGATTGCTAAAGCATTAGCAGTTCTTTGAACTGCTTTGTAACAAATATTTGCTGCGTTAAGATCAGGAAAAATATACACATTTGCATGACCTGCTATCTTAGAATTTGGCATTTTCTTTGCTGCAGTTTTTGGATCATAAGCGCAGTCAAACTGCATAGGACCATCTATATTCAACTCAGGATATTTTTCTTTAGCAATCTTTAATGCTTCTTTTACAAGATCTACGCTTTCTCCCTTACCGCTATCACCACTAGAATAAGAAAGCAAAGCTATTCTTGGTTCAAGTCCAAAAGATTTAGCAGTCATAGCACTTACATAGGCACTAGTTGCAAGTTGCTCAGCACTTGGGCTTGGATTTACAGCACAATCAGCAAAAGCTAAAACTTGATCTTCAAGCCCCATAAAGAAAATTCCCGAAACAGAACTAATACCTTCTTTGGTTTTAATAAGCTGTAATGCAGGGCGAATCGTTTCAGCCGTAGTAGTTGACGCTCCACTAACCATAGCATCAGCTTTTCCAGTGTGTATAAGTAAAGTTCCAAAATAAGTTTTATCCTGAACTAGCTTCCTAGCCTCTTCTAAACTCATACCTTTAGATTTTCTTGCTTCATAAAGAATAGAAGCAAATTCTTGATTATATTCTGATTTGAGTGGATTTATAATCCGTATAGTATTTAAATCAAGACTTAATTTAGCACTATCTTGCTTAATTTTTTCTTCATCACCCAATAAAATAAGATCAACAACTTTACTTTTCAATAAAATTTCAGCAGCTTTTAAAATTCTCTCATCATTACTTTCTGGCAAAACAACGGTTTTTTTATTTTTTATACTTTGTTTGATTAATTCATATTTAAAACGATGAGGAGTTATAAAATCATATTCTTTAAGTTTTTGCACTTCTTCAAAATTAAAATTTTCATTAATCAAAAGATAATTACGACCATCTAGGGCATGATCGAAATATTTTTGAGCTATAAGTTTATCTTCATCATTGATAATAGCAGCAATAGGCGTATTAAGATTTTTAGCTAATTTTATACTAAGATCAAATCCATCAAGTATTCCAAATTCGCAAAAACTATTTACAAGCACAAAATCATATTTGCGTTTTAATTCTTCATATTCTTCCAAAATAATATTAAAGAAATTATGTGGATCTTTGCTAAATTCTTCCATTGCCTCTCTAAAAGTAAAACCATAGGCACTTTTTACAGTTTGATTGATATTAAATTCTTCCAACCAACCCTGCAAAACAGGGACGCGATGTATGTATATTACAGGACAATAAATTGCGATATTTTTGTAAATTTTGCTATATTTTTTAAGCAACTTTGTGCTAATAATAGTATTTAACTCATCACTTCTAGATCTTATCAAATAAAGATTTGCCATCATTTTTCTCCTTAACTTTTAAATGTGGAACACTCCTTGCTTTTTCTAATTTTAACAAAAGAAAAATAAAAAATTTATATTTTAAAGGACGAAAATGAAAAAAGTTTTATTTTATATATTGCCATTTGTATTTTTTGGTTGTTCTGCAACGGTTGATCCGCAAATTTCAATGAAACCACCTGCTTATGTAGAAGAACTTGCACCAAAACAAAGTAATAATATAGAAAGTGCACCAGGATCGCTTTTTGGCAAAGGGGATAATCCTTTATTTTCAGATAAAAAAGCTATGAATGTAAATGATTTAGTTACAGTTGTTATACAAGAAAGTACCACTCAAAGCACACAAGCTAATAAAGCAACAAGTAGAACTAATACCTCAAATTTAGGCGGAGGTGCTTTAACAGGAAGTTCAGGAGTGGTAGCTAATGCTCTTAATAAAGTCAATGCTTATTCTAATATAGGCTTTCAAACCAATAGTTCAAACAACTACACAGGAACAGGTTCGCAAAGCAGAAATGAAAGTTTCAATACTACAATTTCAACGCGTGTAATTAAAATTTTATCAAATGGTAATTATTTTATCGAAGGCTCAAGAGAGCTTTTAATCAACGGAGAGAAACAAATCATACAATTAAGCGGTGTTATTCGTCCTTATGACATCGGTCAAGACAATACTATAGATAGTAAATATATAGCAGATGCTAAAATTCTTTATAAAACAGAAGGTGAAGTGGATAGAAGCACAAGAAAACCTTGGGGTAGCAAAGTTATAGAAGCGATATGGCCATTCTAAAAGCAAGGTTAAACCTTGCTTCTTGGCTTTTATTCTTTTACAGCCCTACTTTTAACCTCATCTTCAACTTCAGCTAAAAATCTATCTACAAGTTCACTTTCTTTTAATTTAGCTACAACTTCACCATGTCTTATGACAAGTCCTTGATTTTTCCCAAAGGCTATAGCCACATCAGCGCCCTTAGCTTCACCTAAAGCATTTACTACACAACCCATAACACTGATATTTAAAGGTTCTTTTATATGCTTGGTTTTTTCCTCTACGATTTTAATCGCGCTTAACAAATCACTTTGAATCCTACCGCAAGTTGGACATGAGATGATATTTACTCCGCTTTTTTGCACTCCACTATCTTGCAAAATCGCTCTTGCTACACGAATTTCTTCTTCAAGCTCACCCGTCATAGAAACACGCATAGTATCGCCTATACCTTTAAGAAGTAAATTTCCTAAAGCTATAGAACTTTTTACGGTGCTATGAAATTTAGTTCCTGCTTCAGTTACCCCTAAGTGAAAAGGATAATCACAAAGCGGTCTTAATCTCTCATAAGCTTCTATAGTTTTTTGAGCATCTGAAGTCTTCATGGAAATTTTAATATCAAAAAAGTCTAAATCCTCTAAAAGCTTGATATTATACATCGCACTTTCTAGCATAGCATCGACACCATAGCCAAATTTATCGCTAAATTGTTTTTCTATGGAGCCGTGATTTACACCGATACGTATAGGGATACCCCGTTCTTTACATGCTTTTACTACTTCTTTGATATTTTCTTTAGAACCTATATTGCCAGGATTTATACGCACTCCATCGATAAATTCAGCACAATATACAGCCAAATTATGATTAAAATGAATATCTACGATTAAAGGCAAAGGACTTTTAACTTTAATCTCTTTTAAAGCCCTTGCATCAGCCATATCCAAGCATGCCAAACGCACTATATTTGCTCCTGCAAAATAAAGACGATTGATTTGCTCTAAAGAACCTTCTATATCTCTTGTCTTAGTAAAAAGCATAGATTGAACTGAAATGGGTGCATCACCGCCTATTAAAACATCTCCTACTTTGATTTGTCTGGTTTTAAATCTTTTATACTCCATAACTTCACTCTTTGAAAAATTTTAATATCAAATTTTAACTTTTTATTGCTTTAATTAAAGTTTATTTTTGATAATATATTTAAATTTCATGATATTTAAATATTTATGAATTATATATAAATTAAATACAATTAAAAGAGGTTATGTGCAAAATCTTTTACTCTATATAAAAAATAACCTAACTCCAACCCTAGCTCAAATTCTTTTACAAGCTTTAAAAAATTCGAATAATGAAAAATTTTTTACCTTTGTTTTGGAAAATATTGAAACAATTTGCACTTGGCTCAATTCTAGCGAATTTAAGAATAGATATTTATCAATAAAACATCCTTATCCACCTTTAATCAATCCTAATTTTATAGAAATAGATGCTAGTCGACATTGTGCAGAATTAGCTTGGGATTTAAATTTACCCCTACCTAAACACTATAAATTTATCTATATTTCTCCACATGGCGTTGGAGCAGCAGCATTTTTAAGATACCTTAATCAATGTTGCGATGTAACTTGTTTTGCCTCCTGGGTTTTACCACCTGATGCCAAAGAAAGATATTGTCTTAATTACATGTGTCTAAACGACAATACGATTACTCAATATGCTATTAATATATCAGAAATTAATCTACCTTATTTTGATAAATATCTATCTTTATTGGATTTTAACTCTAAAATTATTTGCGGAGTTCGCGATCCAATAGGAATTTTAAAGCATAACTGGGGAAGAGATTGGAGTAAAGTTTTAAGAAACTATCCCTCTGAATTTAATCTAACTTATGATTGGCGTTATTATATTGACTATCTTACTCATCAAAATCATAAAATTAAAATCGATATAAACGAACTACAACAAGGAGTTTTTATCATCTCTTATTTATTAAAATATTTTAACAAAGACAATGTATACTATCTTGATATGGAAGAAATCCGCCAATCAAAGGCCTTCGATACCATGAATTTACTTGCTATAAATTTTAATTTTACCCCCCCCCATAAAGATAAATTAGATTTATTTAAAATTAAAGAATTTAGAGGTTATATTCGCTATCTTTTTCCTATCACACTCTATGCAAATTCTAAAGATATTAATAACACCTTTTATCTTAATACTCCTAAAAATAATAAAAATTTCAATATTGATAAAACTTCTAGCATTCCCATAATTTTAGACAGAAAACATATCAATCATGAAAAAATAGACATAATACAAGAAATTATAAAAAACGATCTATGTAATGATATGGGTGTATATATTGATAAAAATGATTTTAAACAATTGGAACAAAACAATCTTTTATTTTCAACAATTAAACATTATTTGTATGATTTTTTATATCAAATTAAAATAACCATAGATGAAACAGAATCAAAAATGATGAAAGAAAAAGATGTAATAGATTATTTTATAAAAAATAAATCACTTGTTTACACTTTTTTTAATATTTTTGAAAATGATCTAAATCATTTAAAGCAAAAATTTCCCAATATAATTAACTCTTGGACATACTATAAAGAATTTGAAAAAATATATAAAGACAAATAATTATATCACTTACACAAAATCAATAGGGTCGATATCCGCACTTACATTTTTAAATTGCAAAATATAATTTTCAATTGCCACTAAAGCTTTGTGATTTTCACTTCTAAGCAATAAATAAAAACGATATTTTCCATGCAGCATTTCAACTCCACAAATTCCATAGCCCACCAATTCTACCTGTTTGATATTTTTAAATTGAAAGGCAAATTTTTCACAAAGTTTTTGTGCATTTTTTTGATCTTTATCTTCTATAAGAACTCTTAAAAGGCGTTTAAATGGAGGGTAAAGATCTTTTCTATTTTCTAACTCATCTTTTAAAAAAGCATCATAATCTTCTATATACCTTTCAAAAAAAGCTCTATTTTTTGTTTGTAAAAGCACTCTTGCTTCACCTTTACGCCCTGCCCTACCAGCAACTTGCATAGCTAAAGCTAAAGTTTCTTCACTCGCTCTAAAACTAGGACGCAACAAATACTCATCAAGCCCTAAAATCACACTCAAATCCACGCTATGATAATCATGCCCTTTAGCAAGCATAGAGGTGCCAATAAGTATATCGATCTTATTTTCATTAAAGTCTTTTAAAATAGTATTAAGCTTTTTAACGCTTGTGATTTCATCGCTATCAAATTTTGCTATTTTTGCTAAAGGCAAAGCATTTTGCAAAAGCTCTAAAAGTTCAGCAGTCCCCATTTTTCTAGCTTCTAACATTTCTCCTTTGCAACTTGGACAATTTTGCTCTATCAAAGAAGTATAATTACAATAATGGCATTTTAAAACATTTTTCTTTTTATGCATACTCATGGCGATAGAACAAAAAGGACATTTTATCGTTTCCCCGCAATCCTTGCAAATGATTTGCCTAAAATTAGCCCTTGTAGGTAAAAACACTATAGCTTGTTTTTGATGTTTTAAACTTTTTTCTAATTCGCTTAAAAGCATAGGCGTTATATCAAGCTCATTTT
The DNA here is from genome assembly GCF_004378845.1 of Campylobacter sp. CH278. Lineage (NCBI taxonomy): Bacteria > Pseudomonadati > Campylobacterota > Epsilonproteobacteria > Campylobacterales > Campylobacteraceae > Campylobacter > Campylobacter sp. CH278. The sequence continues at coordinate 55,413 of NZ_RYXZ01000002.1, forward strand.
CATCATATAAAAAATGCTTTTTACTCTCAAAAAAAGTTCCTTTTAATCTAAAACTTTTTTGTTTGTAAAAACTCGTCAAAGATGGGGTTGCAGAACCTAAAACCACTTTAATATTATTTTTTTGACCCAAAAAAAGCGCTAAATCTCTCGCATTGATAAAAGGCTGATTAGAAGCCTTATAAGAATTATCATGTTCTTCATCTACTATAATAAGTCCTAAATTTCTAAAAGGCAAAAACAAAGCCGATCTTGCACCCGCTACTAAAAGTACTTCTCCCTTGCAAAAACGCTCTAAATATTCTTGCTTTTTTTTCTTTGAAATTTTAGAATGCCACAGGAAAAAATTATCCTTAAAATACACTTCTAAACGCTTTTTCATTTGTGGAGTAAGTGCGATTTCTGGCATTAAAAGTAAAGCTTGCTTACCCTGTTCTAAACACTCTTTTATCAAAGAAATATAAATTTCAGTCTTGCCACTACCTGTATCAGCAAAAAGCAAGGAGTTGTTTTCTTTTTGAAGAAAACTTAAAGCATTTTGTTGTTGATTGCTTAGTTTAGGGGTATCTTTAAAAAACATTTTTTGACATTCATACTTAGGACTAGTTTCAAAAAATCCCAAAACAAAACCAAGTTTTGAAGCATAATAATAAACAATAAAATTTGCCAATTCAAATTGCAAAGGAGTTAAAAAATACTTTGTAATTTCTTTAATTTCTACGGTTTTAAAATCAGGTTTTTGACATTCTTTAAGCACGATAGCTTTAAGGTTTTTTTTGGTTTTTAAATCCACTAATACTTGTGTTAAAGGTTTGATTTCATCAAAACTATGAAAAGTTAAATTATCCAAATACAAACCACAAATTGCAAGTTCATAATATCTTATATCAGATCTTTGCATCTAGAACTTCCTATACACTTTAACAAGCCTTCTTTAGAATCATAAATAAATTCAACCATCTCTTTGGCGTTTAATGCAAATCTATAGTGATTTTTACCTATTTTTATCCAAGATTTAAAATCAGAATAAATAGGTGTATCAAGCAAAGAATAATCACAATCATTTGAACAATAAAAGAGTTTTTCTTTGGCTTGATTGTTTTGCGCATTATCTAAAATTTCTGGAAAATTTAAATTTTTAAGTCTCATTTGACTACGCATTAAAGCAAGAGCTGAGCTTAGCATTTCATAGTCCATTTTTAATTTTAAAATTTTAACCTCATCTTTTGTAGTATTGATAAAAGATAAAGATAAGCTTGATAAAATTCCCAAAATCAAAATCACAAAAACAAGCTCAAGCAGAGTAAAAGCTTTATTCATTTTGTCGGGAGTTCTTCATTGATTGCTTTTATTAGTTTCTTAAGTTCTCTTTCTAAAATATAATTTTCATAACTCTTTTTAACAAACGCATCTACAAAGCGTTTAAGTTCTATTTTTTTAGTACCGCCAGAAATCAAAGCGATATCATCTTCTAAAAAATTTGCAAATTCTTCACTGCACTTAACAATGAAATCTTTTGCATTGACATTAACAATGACTTGTTTTAGATTATCTGCCAAGAACAGCCTCTATTTTCTTATAAATATCTTCGCTTTCTATATTGCGAGATTTAAGTTCTTCTTCTAAACGCATGATTTGATTACTTTTCGCTTCATTTTGTGCTTTAACGCTTACAAGCTCATTTCTTAAAGCCTCATTGGCTTCGCAAACTTCGTTATACTTTTCAATTAATTCATTTACTTTATCTGTCATAGTATTGATTATTTTTTCATCAAACATATTTTTGCCTTCTTAAGAAATTTGTAATTTATGGAAAATATTATTTGATATTGTAGCAGAAAAAAATTTAAATTTAGGTTTTTATTGTCAATTAATTTTTAATTAAAGCATTTTCTTTTAAAATTTTTTCAAAAATAAAAATAAAGTAGAAAAATGTTAGAACTTACCAGCGAATTTAAACCCAGTCCCGATCAACAAGAAGCCATAAAAGGCATAGTAAAAAGCATAAAAAAAGGCAACAAATATCAAACTTTACTAGGCGTTACAGGAAGTGGAAAAACCTTTACCATGGCAAATGTCATCAAAGAACTTAATATACCTACTCTTATCATGAGTCACAACAAAAGCCTTTGCGCTCAACTTTATAGCGAATTTAAAGGCTTTTTTTCTAAAAATCATGTGGAATATTTTATATCTTATTATGATTATTATCAACCTGAAGCCTATATCCCACGCACTGATGTTTTCATAGAAAAAGACAGCTCCACTAATGAAGAATTAGAGCGTTTAAGACTGAGTGCTACTGCTTCTCTTTTAAGTTATGAAGATGTAGTTTGCATAGCTAGTGTTTCGGCAAATTATGGACTTGGTAATCCAAATGAATACATAGGCATGGTTTTAATCTTTGAACTAGGTATGCAAATTTCACAAAAAGAACTTTTAAAAAAACTTGTAGATATGGGTTATAAAAGAAATGATAATTTTTTTGATCGTGCAGATTTTAGAGTTCAAGGAGATATTATAGACATTTATCCAGCTTATTATGAAGATGAAGTAGTAAGACTTGAATTTTTTGGCGATGAGCTTGATGCTATGTATCATTACAATGTTTTAGAAAATAAAAAAGGCAAAGATTTAAAACGCTTTATACTCTATCCTACAAGCCAGTTTAGCGTGGGCGAAACAAGACTAAAACAAGCGATAAAAGATATCAAAGCAGAACTTAACGAACGCCTTGCTTATTTTGAACATGAAAATAAACTCGTAGAATATCAACGCCTTAAACAAAGGGTTGAATTTGATCTTGAGATGCTTACAAGTACAGGAATGTGTAAAGGAGTTGAAAATTATGCAAGGCATTTAACAGGGCTTAAAGAAGGTGATACTCCTTATACGCTTTTTGATTATTTTGCGATTAAAAATAGAAAATTTCTTGTTATAGTCGATGAAAGCCATGTATCTTTACCACAATTTAGAGGTATGTTTGCAGGAGATAGAAGTAGAAAGCAAACCTTGGTGGATTATGGTTTTCGTTTGCCTTCAGCCTTGGATAACCGTCCTTTAATGTTTGATGAATTTATCCATAAAAATTGTCAATTTCTTTTTGTTTCAGCTACACCTGCACCTTTAGAACTTGAACTTAGCAAAGAAAACATCTTTCATCAAATCATGCGTCCTACAGGACTGCTTGATCCTTTAATAGAATTAAAAGATAGTGATAATCAGGTTGAAATTTTATTTGATGAGGCTAAAAAAGTCATACAAAGAAACGAACGGGTTTTAGTAACCGTGCTAACTAAAAAACTCGCTGAAGAGCTTACAAGGTATTATTTAGAGCTTGGTATAAAAGTCAAATACATGCACTCAGATATCGATGCTATAGAACGCAATGAAATCATAAGAGGTTTAAGAAGTGGTACTTTTGATATGCTAATTGGCATTAACTTACTTAGAGAAGGACTAGACCTACCTGAAGTTTCACTCATTGCCATTATGGATGCAGATAAGGAAGGCTTTTTAAGAAGTACTACAAGTTTAATCCAAACCATGGGAAGAGCAGCTAGAAATGTCAATGGTAAGGTTTTGCTTTTTTGCAAAAAAATCACAAAATCCATGCAAGAAGCTATGGATACTACCAATGAACGCCGCAAACTTCAAATGGCTTATAATAAAAAATACAATATCACGCCAACTTCAGTCAAACGCCACATTGAAGAAAGCTTGAAAAATGAAGAGGATTTAGGCGAAATTTATCGCAAAGGTAAAAAACTAGAAAAAATGCCTGCTAGCGAAAGAGCAAAACTTGTCAAAGAATTAAGAAAGCAAATGCTTGAAGCAGCAAAAGCACTTGAGTTTGAAAAAGCTGCTGCAATTAGAGATGAGATTAATAAATTAAGGGATTTATAATAAAAATATATCCCTTGTTCTAACTCCTGCCTCATTAAGTAAAGCACTTAAAATTTCATACTGAAAGTCTTGCAAGGGACGTTTTTCTTTTAAAACTATACCTATAACCCCTTTAGTTTTTTCCCCATCTTCTATAGGTAAATACATAGCATTAGCATTAGGCAGGGTATTTGTACAAACACCTGCTCTTTCTTTATTTGTTGCAACCCATTGAGCAATAGCAATCTCATCAGCACTAAAACAATTTTTTAACATTTGCTTATCATCGTTAAAAAACAACAAAGGTTTCGATAAAATATTGTTTTTATTCATAGGATAAATAATAATAGGTAAATTTAATAATTTTAAAGCTTGATTTCCAAGTTGTTCCCAAAGCTCTTGTTTGCTTTTCACTCTTGCTAACTTTTCACTATTTTCAAGTAAAATAGCTGTTCTATAAGCTCTTTTAGTGAGTTCTTTAGATTGCAATTTTAATCTTCTAGTAAAAACAGCTGTTAAAAATCCAACTATAAACATAGTTGTAAAAGTAATAATATTTCCACTATCATGAACTTTAAGACTAAAAATAGGTTCTAAAAAGAAAAAATTATAAATCAAAACACTTACCAAAGAAGAATAAAAGGCGAAAATTTTATTATCAGAAATAAAAGAAGAAGCAAAAACTGCTAAAATAAAAATCATAACTATATTACTTGGCTGAGTATTAAATTTATGAAATACAAAAGCTATAAAAGTTGCTAAAAGCAAAACTCCTGTGATTTTTAAAAAACCTAAAAAATCAAAACCTTTTTTACTTCGTATTTTAGGAGTAGAAATTTGATTTTCATTAACAAGATACAAATCAATATTGGGTGCTTTTTTAGCAACAGCTTCAAAAATCTCTTCTTTAAACTTTTTTTTATCTTTATTTTTACCTAAAACAATTTTAGAAACATTGCTAAGGCTTGAATACTCTGCAATTTGTCTTGCTATATCATCATCATATACGCTAATGATTTCAGCATCAAAACTTTTAGCTAGTTCTATATTTTCTTCTAAGGCTTTTTCTTCTTTAATATTGGGATTTTTTATATAAAGCGCACTCAATTTAGCATGAAAAGCTAAAGCAAGTCTTGCAGCTGCACGAATAACCTTTGCATTTGAAGCATTAATACAAACTAAAATATGCTCTCCAGTATGATAAGCTAAATCATCATTAATAAGCCTTTGTTCACTTGCTCTTAAATTCACTCTTGAAGCAAGTCTTCTTAAGGCAATCTCACGCAAAGCTATAAGTCTTTCTTGACGAAAGAAATTTTCAAGTGCTAGTTTAGCTTGTTTTTCCTTATAAATTTTACCATCTTGCATTCTTTTTAAAAGCTTATTAGGTTCAATATCAACAAGTTCAACCTGATCAGCCTCATCAAAAATACGATCAGGAATACGCTCTTTAACTTCTATCTTACTGATATTAGCGACTAAATCATTTAAACTTTCTAAATGTTGTATATTTAAAGTAGTATAAACATCAATCCCTGTTTTTAGAAGTTCTTCTATATCTTGAAAACGCTTTTCATTACGCAAGCCTTTAGCATTAGTGTGTGCAAGCTCATCTACTAAAACCAAAGCAGGTTTTCTCTTAAGGGTAGCGTCTAAATCAAATTCTTTTAATACTATATTTTTATAAGGAATTTCAAGATTAGCTATACTTTCAAAACCTTGTGTTAAAGCCATTGTTTCAGGTCTATCGTGAGGCTCTATATAGCCTAAAACAACATCAACTCCATTATCCCTTAAAGTTCTAGCTTCACTTAACATAGCATAAGTTTTTCCAGAACCTGCAGCATAACCTAAGAAGATTTTTAATTTTGCAAGTTTGTTTTTTTCTTCTTCCTTGGCTTTAACCTCAAGTTTTTTAAGAATTTGTTCAGGACTTTGTCTTTGCATGTTTATTCTTTTTTCATGGCTTTAGCAATAGCTATATTAACAGCTAAAACATTAACCTTTTCTTCCCCAAAAATCCCTAAAAATTTAGACTCGGTATTTTCTTGAATGATTTTTTCTAATTCTTCTTTGGTAATTTTTGAAGATTGACTTATCCTAGGAATTTGCACTAGGGCTGCTTGAAGACTGATATGAGGATCAAGTCCTGATCCCGAAGCGCTTAACAAATCCAAAGGAATTTGTTCTTTTGTAATTTGCGGATTTTCATCTAAAAATTTTTGCAAATCTTTTTGCACACGCTCTTTTAAAGCAGGATTTGACATAGCATAATTAAATCCACCTGAACTTACACTGCTTTCATTTGCATCACTTGTATTGTAATTTGATACAGATGCTCTTGAATGTAGAAAATAAGGCTTATTAAAATCTTGACCCAAAAGCTTTGAACCTACCGCTTTGCTTATATCCAAAGTCGGACGACCTTCTTTATCCACTAAACTTCCACTTGATTGATAAGGAAAAATAAATTTTGCAACTGTATTTAAAGCAAAAGGATAAATAAGAGTACACAATATTAGCATTACCACAAAAAAACTAAGCAAAGTTCTAAGCATATCACACTCCTAAAATTCTAAGTATCCAAGCTGTAGGAATATCAATTATTTTTATCCCTATAAAAGGTGCTATCATACCACCTAAACCATAAATACTTAAATTTCTTAAAAGCAAATGCTCGCTTTTCATAGGCTTAAATTTAACTCCACGCATAGCAATAGGTATGAGCAAAGGTATAATAATAGCATTAAAAATAAGTGCTGATAAAATAGCGCTTTGCGGGGTAGCCAAATGCATAATATTTAAAATTTGCATTTGAGGTAAAACCACACTAAACATAGCAGGTAAAATAGCAAAATACTTAGCAATATCATTTGCCATACTAAAAGTTGTAAGACTGCCTCTAGTAATAAGCAAACCTTTTCCTATTTCAACTACTTCTAAAATTTTAGTAGGATTAGAATCAAGATCTATCATATTGGCTGCTTCTTTGGCTGCTTGAGTTCCTGAGTTCATAGCTATACCTACATCAGCTTGTGCAAGAGCTGGAGCATCATTGGTTCCATCTCCTGTCATGGCTACTATCTTACCTTGGGCTTGTTCTTTTTTAATGGCTTCTATTTTATCTTCAGGCTTGCATTCTGCTATAAATCCATCAAGACCTGCTTCTTTGGCTATAGTAGCTGCTGTTAAAGGATTGTCTCCAGTACACATTAAAGTTTTTATGCCCATTTTTCTAAGCTCATCAAAGCGCTCTTTAAGTCCTGGTTTTACTGTATCCTTTAGATAAATTACTCCTAAAATTTTTTCATTTTTACACACTACCAAAGGAGTGCCACCAAGATTTGAAATTTCCATTACCTTAGTTTCTAAATCGCTAGGAATTTTTCCATTCATTTCGCTTATATAAGCTCTTATAGCATCAAAAGCACCTTTGCGAATTTTTGTATTATCTTGCAAATCCACACCACTCATTCTATTTTGAGCGCTAAATTCGATAAATTCTTTAATATCATTACCTTCTAATTCATAACCCATTTTTTGAGCCAATGCAACTATGCTTTTACCTTCTGGAGTTTCATCTTTTAAAGAGGATAAAACACAAGCTTTAATCATTTCTTCTTTACTTATACCTTGGACTTCATAAAATTCATTTGCCAAACGGTTTCCAAAAGTAATCGTTCCTGTTTTATCCAAAATCATAGTATCAACATCACCACAACTTTCAACAGCCTTGCCTGAAAGTGCGATCACATTAAAACGCGTTACCCTGTCCATACCTGCTATTCCTATAGCTGATAAAAGCCCCCCTATAGTTGTAGGAATAAGACATACAAGCAATGCTACTAACCACGAAATAGGCAAACTCACGCCTAAAAATTGCATAAAAGGATATAAACTTACAACCACCACCAAAAAACTCAAACTAAGAACAATTAAAAGAGTATTAAGAGCAATTTCATTTGGAGTTTTTTGACGCGCAGCACCTTCTACAAGATTGATCATTTTATCTAAAAAACTTTCCCCAGCTCCAACTAAAATTTTAATCTTTAAAAAATCAGTTAAAACCGTAGTCCCACCTGTAACAGAAGAAAAATCACCGCCCGCTTCACGCATAACAGGAGCACTTTCACCTGTAATAGCTGATTCATCAACACTTGCAGCACCTTCTATAATTTCTCCATCATTAGGTATAAGTTCACCTGCTTTAACTAAAACTATATCACCTATTTTTAACTCGCTAGAATTAAGCATTTCTTCACTGCCATCACTTTTTATGCGTCTAGCTTTAGAATCCTTTTTGCTTTGTCTTAAGGTAGCTGCTTGGGCTTTACCCCTTCCTTCTGCAATACTTTCTGCAAAATTTGCAAAAAGCAAGGTTATAAATAAAATAAAAGTGATTAAGATGTTATAAATTCTTTCATCAGAATTTCCATTAAACAAAGTAGGAAAAATACTTAAAATCAAAGTAAGAATCAATCCAACTTCCACCATAAATATAACAGGATTTTTTACCATAAAGCGTGGATCAAATTTTAAAAATGCTCCTTTTATGGCATTATTTAAAATTTCTTTTGTAATGAGTTTATTTTGTTTTTTAGACATTGACTCTCCTTAATGCCATAAAGATAAATATTCTGCAACGCTTGATAAAGTAAGCACTGGAAAAAAAGTAAGTGCAGCAAAAATATATATAATACAAACAAGCACAAACATAAAAGTTAAATTATCCGTTTTTAAAGAATTTGCAGTATTTTCTTGTGTATTTTTAGCCAAAAGCGATCCAGCTATAGCAAGCTGAGCTATTAAAACCAAATAACGCCCACAAAACATAGCAAAAGCTGTACTTAAATTCCAAAATAAATTATCATCTTGTAAACCTTCAAGTCCTGAACCATTATTTGCTGCCGAAGAACTAAATTCATACAAAATCTGAGCCAAGCCATGAAAGCTAGGATTGCTTATACTATCTTTTGCAAAAACAACAGCTAATGCACTTAAAACAAGGATTAATAAAGGATGGATAAGAATCACCAAAGCTATAAGCTTCATTTGTGCGCTTTCTATTTTTTTACCCAAGAATTCTGGAGTTCTGCCTATCATTAATGCACAAATAAACGCGGTTAAAAGCACATAAATAATCATATTCATAAGCCCTACTCCTTCTCCACCAAAAGCTACATTTAACATCATATTTAGCAAAGTAGCACTGATGCTTAAAGGATTTAAACTATCATGCATATTATTGACGCTTCCTGTAGTAAAAGCAGTAGTTACAGCACTAAATAAACTCGAACCATCTGTGCCAAATCTTATTTCTTTACCTTCTAAATTTCCCAAATTTGCATTTAAACCCAAAGAATCCAAATTTGGATTTGACATTTTTTCGCTAAAATAAATTAAAAGCAAAGAAATGATAAAAATAATCCCCATTGCACCAAAAATAACTCCCCCTTCTTTTCCCATAAGAGCAAAATCTTGTCTTTCTTTTCTATGATAAACCATCAATCCAAAAGCTACAACACAGGCGCTAGGAATAAGCATCATGGACAAAATTTGTAAAAAATTTGTAAGTGAAGTAGGATTTTCAAAAGGCATGCTTGAATTAGCACCAAAAAAACCACCCCCATTTGTCCCTAAATGTTTTATAGACTCAAGAGCTGCAACAGGACCTGTGGCAATGCTTTGAAATTTATTTTCTAAAGTAAGCACGCTAAAATTTGCGTGATAGTTTTGCACCACGCCTTCAGAGATAAAAATTACAGCCAAAATAAAACTTAAAGGCAACATCAAACGCGTAATAATACGCGTAAAATCTTCATAAAAATTTCCCATTTGCATACCACATAAAGCACGACAAAAAGCCATACAAGCAGAATATCCACTTGCACTTGAAACAAACATAGCAAGTAAAATGCCTGTATTTTGGGAAAGCAAACTTAAAGCACTCTCTCCACTATAATGCTGAAGGTTTGTATTTGTAATAAAACTAATTACAGTATTTAAATTCAAATCCCCTTTCATAGAATTTATCGAATTGGGATTTAAAAAAAGTTTATCTTGTAAATAAAAAATCACGAAAGAAAAAATAGCCACTAAGGCATTAAAAGCAATTAAATGCAAAGAATATTTTTGCCAAGTCATATTTTTTCTATCAATTGCACAAATTTTATAAATTAAGTTGTCAATTGGATTAAAAATAAAATCAAAAATAGTTTTTTTACAGCTTGCAATTTTATAAAGATAATTTCCAAAAATTAAAGCCAATATAAAAGCTATAATCAGTGTTATTAAAATTTCTAGCATATTTTTCCTTTAAAATTTTTCAGGATATAATAGAGCATAAAATAAATAAAGAGCAAGTATTAAGCTTAAAACTAATAAAAATATCATCCGCGTGTCCTAGTTTGAATTTCACAAAAACGGATAAAAAACCATAAACTACCAAAAGCTAAAAGCAGAAGCAAAGCAAAGATAACATCCATAGGATAGCCCTTTCATTGATTCAAAATAGGATTTATTCTATCCTTGTTAAGCTTATATTTTGATTAATGCTAATTTTATGATTTATTTATAATTTTTATCTATATTAAATAAAAAGACAAATGAAGAATTTAGCAGGAAAAATCCTGCTAAAAATTGTTAAAGATAACCCGCTGCCATAGCAATAAAATATCCTGCTATACAAGAAGTGATTACACCTATAAGACCTGGTAAAATAAAACTATGATTGATAACAAATTTACCGATGTGAGTAGTACCTGATCTATCAAATTGTATAGTAGCTAAATCGCTTGGATAAGTTGGTAAAATATAATACCCATAACAAGCAGCCGCAAAGGCAACAATTACACCAGGTTCAACACCAATTCCTAAAGCCAAAGGAACAAAAGCCGAAATAGCTGCTGCTTGAGAGTTTACAAATTTTGAAATTAAAAGAAGCATTACAGCATAAGTCCAAGGATGCTCTTTTACTATATCTCCAAGCGCTGCTTTCATCATAGGAGTGTGAACTGCAAACATAGTATCAGCCATCCAAGAAATTCCAAAAACCGCAACAAGTGCTATCATACCTGATTTAAAAATTTCATTAGAGCCGATTTTCTTTGCATCTGTTTTAGTAAAGATGATAATCAAAGAACCTGCTAAAAGCATAAACATCTGAATAACTGAAACCATGGATAAAACATCCATTTTAGGATTGCCTAAAGCATCTACTTGAGGAATGCCATTTTTTACAACTTGTCCCCAGTTTGGACGCAAGAAATCAAATACACCTAATAAAGCCACTAAAGCAATAGCTCCTAAGAAAATCCACATTGCAACCCAATTGCTTTTTGGAAGTTTAACACCTAAAAGTGTTTTAGAATCCCCATAAACATATTTTTTAAATTCAGGATCTTTAAGTTTTTCTTGAAATACTTCATCTTTATCCAAATCTTTTCCTCTAAACCAAGAAAAAATTCCTATACACAATACACCAAATAATGTACTAGGTATGGTAATTTGAAGAAGATTAATATAACCATCAAAACCTGCTAATTTATGATTAGCATTTAAAAGCAAAGCAGTCAAACTTACAACAGCCACAGATACAGGAGATGCAATAATACCCATTTGTGATGATATAGAAGCTGCCGCCATTGGACGCTCAGGACGAATACCGTTTTTAATCGCTATATCATAAATAATAGGCATAATAGTATAAACCACATGTCCTGTTCCACAAAGTATGGTCAAAAAGCAGGTTACAAAAGGCGCTAATATTGTTAAAAACTTAGGATTGCGTCTTAAAATTCTTTCTGCTATTTGAAGCATAACATCCAAACCACCGCTTGCTTGCAAAGTTGCACTCGCAACCACTACCGCTAAAATTGTAAGCATAACATCTATGGCTGGTTTTCCAGGCTTTATATGAAAAGCAAATACAAGCATTAAAATACCTATACCACCAAGTAAACCAAGCGCTATGCCGCCTTTTTTTGCACCGTAAAAAAGACAAATTAAAACGATAATGATTTGGATTGCAAATTGCCCTCCCTCACTAAGGCTTGTTAAAAAGTCCATTTTAACTCCTTTGAAAATTGATATTTAAAAACAGTTATTATTGTATCACATTTTTAAATTAAAGAATAATATTTCTAAAAATAAAACAATAATTTTTTATAATATTTAAATTAAATTTAAATATAAAACAAAAGTGTAATGGGTTTGATAGATTGATAGAATTTTATCCTTCAAGTTCATATAATTTTTTTCTATCTGTAGAGCTTGCTATATTAAGATGTTTGCGATATTTTGTAATAGTTCTTCGCCCTATATCAACTTTAAATTCTTCTTTGATTAATTCTAAAATTTTACTATCGCTTAAAGGTTTATTGCGATCTTCATTCTTTACTAAATTTGCCACAAATTCTTTAACACCTACATTTGAAGTCTCTCCCTCTTCATCAAGAGCAAAAGCAAAAAAATCACGCAAGGGAATAAGTCCTCTTTCACAACTTAAATATTTATTTGCCACAGCTCTTGATATAGTCGAAGCATTGCGTTCTAAATCAAGTGCTAAATCCTTAAAAGTCATAGGTTTTATCTCTTTTCCCATGAAAAAATCATATTGATATTCTACTATCATAAGCCCTATTTTATAAAGAGTAGCTTTTCTCATCGCTAAAGCATCAACTAAATTTTTTGCTTCTTTGATGTAATGACTTAAAAAATCATGCTCTAAACCATCAGTTTGGATTGAAATTTCAGGATAATAATCATCATTGATTTTTACTTTAATTTCACCATTTTCTTTATAAACAAAAATATCAGGAACAATTATACGAGAATCTTCAAAATATTCCAAAAAAGGAGGAGTGCTAAAGCGCTTAAGTACAGCCAATGCTTCTTTATATAAAGGCTCTTTGGTATAGTTTTGTATATTTTCAAAATCCATAATCAACATTCTACAAAACTCATCAATATCTTCATCTAACTCCATATTTTCAAGAGCAAATAAAAATGCTTCTTTATAATCTTTAGCTCCCACTCCTACAGGATCTAAAAATTTAAATCTTGCTCTTACTCGCTCAATTTCTTCCAAAGAATACTCTTTTAAAAATTCTTCATCGTATTCAAAATATCCTTCCTCATTTAAGCATTCTATAATTTTTTTTGCAAGTTCTTGAGATTTGTTTGTAGGAAACAAAGGAGGAAGAATCTGTTCATTTAAAAGCTCATAAACACTTTTTTTGGCAAGTCCTTTACTATCCACAAAAGCTGAATTTACATTATGTTTATAAAATGAATCAAAATAATTCTTACCCTTATCATGAGTTTGTATCGAATCTTGAACATTTAAGAAAGGATTATCCTCAGCAAATTTATCTAAATTTTCTTTTAAATCCTCTATATTTGCTTGTAAAATCGGCAACCAAGAGCGTAAAGTTTGAGAAATTTTAGTCTTGGGTGCTTGGGTGATTTTTTGCTTTAACATCAATCAAGGAGTTTAAACTCCGCTCCTAAATAATACTTTTTCACGTCTTTATTGGTTGCAATTTCATCAGCATTCCCACTAGCAAGCAAAGAGCCCGATCTTATAACATAAGCTCTATCACAAATAGCCAAAGTCTCACGCACATTATGATCGGTAATTAAAACCCCAATCCCCAATCTTTTAAGCTCTTTAATTAAAGTTTGAATTTCAGCCACTGCTATAGGATCAACACCTGCAAAAGGCTCATCAAGAAGCAAAAACTTAGGTTCACACATCAAGCTTCTAGCGATCTCACAACGCCTTCTTTCACCTCCACTTAAACTTAAACCTTTCCTTAAACGAATAGGCTCTATACTTAAGAGTTCAAGCATTTGCTCAACTTTATCATGTAAAATTTTTTTATCTTTATAAAAAATCTGAGCCGCTAAAAGCAGGTTATCTTCTACACTTAAATCCTTAAAAATACTACTTTCTTGAGGTAAATAACCTATCCCTGATCTAGCTCTTTTATTTAAAGGATCTTTTGTCACATCTAAACCGTCTAAAAGAACTTTTCCACTACTTGGGGAAATAAGTCCACATATCATATAAAAAGTTGTCGTTTTTCCTGCACCATTTGGCCCTAAAAGTCCTACAACTTCTCCGCTATTAACCTCTAAAGAAATTCCATGTATAATCTTAGTTTTTTTAATAATTTTTTCTAAATTTACAATTTCTAATTTACTCATAAATTTCATACTTTCTTTTGTCGTCTTTAATGCTAATTTTAATCTGGATAGTAGAAATTCCAAATTTCATTAAAGTTTTTTTCAAATTTTCACCGCCCCATTCAACCAAATGCAAACCTTTTTCAAAAAAATTTTCAAATAAACCATTCGCTAAAAGTCCTTCTAAACCTTCTTGATAAATATCATAATGATAAATGCAAATATCATGATTTTCATATTTTTGCATAGTGGAAAAAGTTGGAGAATCCACCCTTGCATCAAGACCAAGAAATTTAACCCAAGCTTGTACTAAGCTTGTTTTTCCGCTAGCCAAATCTCCTTGAAGCAAAACAACACCTTCTTTAGGCATTATTTGAAGCATCGTTTTGATCTCATCTTTTGCTAAAATAAATTCTTTCATAATTTTACCACATATTCATTTTGTGCGTTTTTAGGAATGCTTTTCGTGCTAGGTATAGCTAGGACTTTATATTTTTGGGTGTATTCAGTAAAATGTAAAGTGATGATATCACCCACCTTAACCTCTTTACTCGCTTTAACAATAACGCCATTAATCCCCACTACACCACTTTTACACATATCCTCAGAAATAGCTCTTCTTTTCGTGATATTAACTACATTTAAAAATTTATCTACTCTCATAAAAGCAATTTTAGCAAAAAAAATCAATTTTTGGAACAAAATTTGCTTACGCCTTTGCTTTATTTTTTAAGAAAATAGCAAGTAAAAACTTTTCTTTAATGAAATTTGGATACAATTTTACAATTTTCAAATCTATTTTAACAAAGGATATCTTATGAAAAATGAAGTAAAAAAAGTAGTTTTAGCGTATTCTGGGGGGCTTGATACGAGCATTATTTTAAAATGGCTTCAAGATGAGTATAATTGTGAAGTTGTAACTTTTACAGCAGATATTGGTCAAGGTGAAGAACTCGAACCTGCAAGAAAAAAAGCCCTTTCTTTAGGCATAAAAGAAGAAAATATTTTCATTAAAGATTTAAGAGATGAATTTGTTAAAGATTATGTATTTCCTATGTTTAGAGCCAATGCGATTTATGAAGGAGAATATCTTTTAGGAACAAGTATAGCAAGACCACTTATAGCAAAAACTCAAGCACAAATCGCCCTGCAAACAGGTGCTGATGCGGTAAGCCATGGTGCCACAGGTAAAGGAAATGATCAAGTGCGTTTTGAACTTGGCTATCTTGCTTTTAACCCAGATTTAAAAATCATCGCTCCATGGCGTGAGTGGGATTTAAACAGTCGTGAAAAACTCCTTGCTTATGCGCAAAAACACGGTATTGATATTTCTAAGAAAAAAGGAAAATCCCCTTATTCTATGGACGCAAATTTACTTCATATTTCTTACGAAGGACTTGTTTTAGAAGATCCTGCACACGCACCTGAAGAAGATATGTGGAGATGGAGTAAAAGCCCAAAAGACGCTCCAAATGAAAGTGAAATTATAGAACTTGATTTCCAAAAAGGAGATTTAGTAGCGATAAATGGAGAAAAACTAAGTCCTGCAGGACTTTTAACCAAACTTAACGAACTAGGCTGCAAACACGGTATAGGACGCCTTGATATAGTAGAAAATCGCTATGTAGGAATGAAAAGCCGTGGTTGTTACGAAACTCCAGGCGGTACTATACTTTTAAAAGCACACAGAGCGCTTGAAAGCATCACGCTTGATAGAGAAGCAGCACACTTAAAAGATGAACTCATGCCAAAATACGCAAGTTTAATTTATAATGGCTATTGGTTCTCGCCTGAAAGAATGATGCTTCAAGCCTTAATCGATGAGTCTCAAATTCATGCCAATGGTAGAGTAAAACTCGAGCTTTATAAAGGCAATGTGATGGTTATAGGACGCGAAAGTGCTAACGATAGCTTGTTTAACGCAGCTTATTGTACTTTTGAAGAAGATGAAGTGTATAATCAAAAAGATGCAGCAGGTTTTATCAAGCTTAATGCTTTGCGTTTTATCATCGCAGGAAAAAATGGAAGAAAATTTTAATAAAGGAATAAAATGAAAGTATTATTAATCAAAGATGTAAAAGCACTTGGAAAAGCAGGCGAAGTAAAAGAAGTAAAAGACGGTTACGGACAAAATTTCTTAATCGCCAAAGGCTTTGCTAAAGCAGCTACTAATGAAGTCTTAAAAAAATACGAAAGCGACAAGAAAAAAGAGGCTGAAAATTTACGCTTTGAAATCGCAAATTTAGAAAAACTCAAAGAAGAACTTAGCAAAATCACTCTTGAAATTTCAAAACCCGTAGGTGCAAATGGAAGTTTGTTTGGTGGTGTAACCAAAGATGAAATCGCTCACGCCCTAAAAGAACAAAGCCATATAGAAATCGATAAAAAAAGTTTAGAATGTGACACTTTTAAAAGTCTTGGACTTCATGAAGTAAGCGTAAAGCTCGGACACGCAATCCACGCTAAATTTAATATAAATATAAAGGCGGAATAATGTTTCACGCAACAACGATTTTAGCTTACAAAGGCAAAAACAAATCCGTAATCGGCGGAGATGGACAAGTAAGCTTTGGAAACACGGTATTAAAAGGCAATGCCGTAAAAATAAGAAAACTTAATAATGGTAAAGTTTTAGCCGGTTTTGCAGGCTCAACAGCTGATGCTTTTAATCTTTTTGATATGTTTGAAAATCTCCTTCAAAGTTCTAAAGGCGATCTTTTAAAAGCTGCCATTGATTTTTCTAAAGAATGGAGAAAAGACAAATACCTAAGAAAACTTGAAGCCATGATGCTTGTACTTGATAGAAATCACATTTTTTTACTTTCAGGCACAGGCGATGTGGTTGAACCCGAAGATGGACAAATCGCAGCCATAGGAAGTGGTGGAAACTATGCACTTTCAGCGGCTAGAGCCTTAGCAAAACATGCAAGTTTAGATGAAGAAGAGCTTGTAAAATCAAGCCTTCAAATCGCGGGTGAAATTTGCATTTATACCAATACTAATATCAAAACTTATGTGATCGAGGATGAGAAATGAATCTAACTCCAAAAGAAATTGTTAAATTTTTAGATGATTATGTCATAGGACAAAAAAAAGCTAAAAAAATCATAGCTATAGCTTTAAGAAATCGCTACCGCAGAATGCAACTTAGCCCTGAGTTGCAAGATGATATAGTGCCAAAAAATATCTTAATGATAGGTTCTACAGGTGTAGGAAAAACAGAAATCGCTAGGCGTTTAGCTAAAATGATGGGCTTTCCTTTCATTAAAATCGAAGCGAGTAAATATACTGAAGTAGGTTTTGTAGGTCGTGATGTAGAAAGCATGGTAAGAGATCTTGCCAATGCGGCTTTAAATTTGGTAAAAAATGAGCAAAGAGAAAAAAACAAAGATAAAATCAATGAATTTATAGAAAATAAAATTTTAGAAAAACTTTTGCCACCTCTACCAAAGGGTATCAGCGATGAAAAACAAGAAGAATATAAAAACAGTCTTGAAAAAATGAGAACTAAGCTAAGAAATGGCGATCTTGATGAAAGCACCATAGAGATAGAAATTTCACAAAATATGTTCGATACCAATCCTAACCTACCTCCTGAAATGGGTGCAATGCAAGATATAGTTAAGGTTATAGGCGTTGGCAGTAAAAAAGTCAAAAAAGAAATGAAAATCAAAGACGCTAAAAATGCTTTAAAAAATGAAGCAGGAGAAAAAATCCTAGATCAAGAAAGTATCAAAAGTGAAGCTTTAAAAAGAGCGGAAAATGAAGGGATTATTTTTATTGATGAAATCGATAAAATCGCTGTTTCAAGCGGAAATTCAAACCGCCAAGATCCAAGTAAAGAAGGGGTGCAAAGAGACTTACTTCCTATAGTCGAGGGATCAAATGTACAAACAAAAATAGGTACTTTAAAAACCGATCATATTCTTTTTATCGCTGCAGGAGCTTTTCATCTTAGCAAACCAAGTGATCTTATCCCTGAACTTCAGGGACGCTTTCCTTTAAGAGTGGAATTAGATAGTCTTGATGATAAAGCTCTTTATGAAATTTTAACACGCCCTAAAAATTCACTTTTAAAACAATACTCTCAGCTTTTAAAAACTGAAAATTTAGAACTTGAATTTGATGATGAAGCCATTAAAGAAATAGCAAAAATAGCTTCAAGAGCCAATGAAGAAATGCAAGATATAGGTGCTAGACGCTTACATACTGTGATAGAAAAATTACTTGAAGATCTAAGCTTTGAAGCTGATGAGTATGCGGGTAAAAAATTCGTAGTGGATAAAAAAATGGTAGAAGAAAAACTCGGAGATATCATAGAAAATAAAGATCTTGCAAGGTATATTTTGTGAAAAGTGGCTTTGTTAGCATCATAGGGCGTACTAATGCAGGAAAAAGTACTTTAATCAATTCCTTATTAGAAGAAAAAATCGCCCTAGTTTCTCACAAACAAAACGCCACAAGGCGTAAAATCAAAGCCATAGTGATGCATGAAAAAAATCAAATCATTTTCATCGATACCCCAGGACTTCACGAAAGCGGTGCTACACTTAATCAACTGCTTGTCCAAAGCGCTATTAAATCTATAGGGGATTGTGATGTGATTTTATTTGTGGCGAGTGTTTTTGATAGTACAAAAGACTATGAAAATTTTCTTAGTCTAAACCCACAAGTACCACATATCATCGCTTTAAATAAAGTAGATTTAACCGACAATGCTACGCTTTTAAAAAAACTTAGCGAATATGCAAAATTTAGCCAACATTTTAAGGCTGTCATTCCTTATTCTTCTAAGAAAAAAAGCTATAAAAAAGGCTTGTTAGATGAGATAGTAAAATATCTTGACGAACATGAATATTTTTATGATCCTGAATTTTTAAGTGCGAGTAGCGAAAAAGAACTTTATAGAGATTTCATACTTGAAAGTATTTATGAAAATTTAAGCGATGAGCTTCCTTATAGTAGCGAAGTGCTTATCAATCGCACCAAAGACACGCCCAATCTTTTAATCCTAGAAGCCAATATCATCACAGATACAAACTCTCACAAGGGTATGCTTATAGGAAAAGAAGGGGCAACTTTAAAAAGAATAGGCAAAGATGCACGCTTTAAAATTTCAAAACTTGCACAAAAAAAAGTACTTTTAAAGCTTTTTGTAACAGTGAAAAAAAACTGGCAAAAAGATGAAGAATTTTTAAAAAAACTTTTAAATGATGAAAATTAATTCATTAAATAAAATAAATTTTATAAAATCTACAGATTTGCTCTATGCTCAAAGAACAGGAATATCCAAAGAAGACGAACTTTTTAACAATTTAACCGCAGATTTTAAGCTAAGCAAACCCTTTGACTATCAAATAGCTTTTTTTAAACATAATGAAATTTATCATTGTTTTTTAGCACCTGTTTACAAATTGAAAAAAAGTCGTTTTTGCTTTCCCGAGCCTTTAATTTTTCAAGCTTTGTTTGATGAAAGATTTATTGAGGAAAGTGATTATTGTGTTTTAAATTTATATGATCAAACTTTATATTTATATTTTTACCAAGAAGGAAAATTTATCAATCTTAAAAAAATCGAAAATTTCAACCCAGGTAATATGGATTTATTTTTTAAACAAAATCGATTTACAGAACTTTTAAAACACTATGAAAGCAAATTGCTACTTTATCAGGATTTGGATACAATCAAACATTACTTCTCATCTCAAATAAAATGTTTAAATCTAAATGATATTCTTGATAAAAATAGTTTATTGAAATTAAGTTCATATAGTATAAAAAATCTAGATCAAAATTGTAATTTTATCAAGCATAATAAAATAAAAATATCTACTTCTTTTAAAATTATATTAATATTTATTTTTAGCTTTAGTCTTAGCATGATGATTTTATTATTTAAAGATTTTATAGAGTACAAACAAAATAAGGAAATTCAAAATAAAAATTTTATCATACAAGAAGAAATTTCTAAACTAAAACAAGATAAGCAAAAATTATTAACAAACATACAAGATTTAAACTTTACTCTTTCCAATAAAATATCATCTACACAACAACAATTTCATATTTTATCCACCATAACAAAAGAAATCAATTTAGACAAAAATAAGGCAATCATTCTAAATCAAATCATATCATGGCTTAACTCCAATGAACTTAAAATCACAAATCTTGAATTTGAACAAACAAAAATCATTCTTTCTTTTATCGATGAAAACCACTTTAAAAGAGCATTAGAAAATCTAAATTCTGCTTTTAAAATTCTTGATAAAAATGAAGAAACATTGAATATCATGTTAGAAGTCATACATGAATAAAATAGAAGTATTTTTGCAGAATTTAAATCCTAGGGAAAAATTTCTTTTTATTTCTTTTATCTGTCTTTGTGCTTTGTTTTTAGCTTTTAAAATTCACGATCACTTTTTGGAAGATATTTTTCAAAAAACATTAGTAGAACATAATTACCTTGCATTAAATGAAGCAAAAATAGAAAATTCACATCTTAAAGAAATAGAAACAAAGCTAACAAAACAGATAAAAACAGAGGAAGAAAAATTAAAATACTATAAAGAAAAATTGCATTTATTTTCTTATGATAAAGATTTTTTCAATAAAAAAATCAATAATTTATCCAAAAATTTAACCATTAATGAAATAAAATTTTCCCAAGAAAACAAAAATTTTATCCACTATAATTATGTTTCTCTAAGTTTAAATGGCAACTTTAAAGACTTGCTCAATTTTATACAAAATTTAGAAAATCTTCCTATAGCTTTAAAAATTGATAAAATAAAACTATACAATACACAGGGTTTAAAATTAAAGCTTGATTTAATGTTTAAATTTGTTAATTTATAATAATATTAAAATATTATATTTTTAAATATTATTATAAAAAAAATATTTAAAAATATTGTAATTTAATTATTTTTCTATTACTATTAGTTAAAATATTTTAAGCATAAAAAAGAAAGGTATTGGGAAGTGACTAAACAAGAAATACAAAAACTCGATACAAATTTCCTAGGTCATCCCAAGCCTTTATTCTCTCTATCAATGGTAGAACTTTGGGAAAGATTTGCTTTTTATGGCATACGATCTTTACTTGTGCTTTTCATGGCAACAACCATAAGCAAAGGTGGACTTGGAATAAGCACTGAATACGCCTCGGCAATTTATGGCATTTTTGCAGGATGCTTGTATTTAGCAGCACTTCCTGGAGGCTGGATTACTGATAATTATTTAGGGTAAAAAAAGGCTTTATTTCTAGGTTCTTTTATTATAGCTTTAGGACATATTAGCATAGCCTTATCTATTCTAAGCACACCTATATTTTTCCTAGGACTTACTTTTATCGTTATTGGTACTGGATTTTTTAAAACTAGCGCTTCTGTAACAGTTGGAATGTTGTATAAACAAAATGATACAAGATGCGATACTGGCTATACGATTTTTTATATAGGAATTAACATTGGAGCATTCATTGCTCCTCTTATATGTGGTTTTGTTCAAGCAAAATGGAATTATCATTTAGGATTTGGCATAGGAGGTTTAGGTATGTTAATCTCTTTGCTTATTTTATATTTTAAAGCTACCCCTGAACTTGAAGAATTTCATAAAAATTGTACTTTAAAGCAAAACTGGGAACAACCATTTAAAAAAAGTAAAAATTTAACTCTTATACTAAGTATAAGCTTGTTAAGTATTATTGGATTTTTTCTAATTTTTATTAATCTTGCAGATATTAATCCCATAATACTATCAAAAAAACTTCTAATTGTAATTTTACTATGTTTGGTAATTTATTTCATATATCTTTTTGTTTTTAAAACCTTAAATAAAAGAGAAAAACAGCAATTAACAATTTTAATTGTTTTATTCTTTGCAGCCATTTTTTTTGGAGCACTTTTGAACAAAAACCTACCGCTTATAATCTTTTTGCGCAAGATTTTACAAATAGAAATATTTTTGATTGGAAAATTCCAACAAACTGGTTTCAATCTTTTAATCCAATTTTTATCATCGTACTTGCTCCTATAGCAAGTTATATTTGGATATTTTTAGAGAAAAAAAATATATATTTTTCTTCCATTGGAAAATTTACTTTAGGAATATTATTTGCCGGTATTGGTTTTATGATGATGACCTTTGCTTCACAAAATCTAATAAACAACAATGGTTTACCAATATCCATGGCTTGGATTATCATAAGTATATTCTTTTTAACACTTGGGGAATTATGCGTGTCTCCTATTGGACTCTCTATAATGGCTAAGATTGCCCCTGATTTAATCAAAAATCAAATCATGGGACTTTGGTTTGTAGCAAGTGCACTTGGAAATTTTGTTGCAGGACTTATAGGGGGAAATGTCAATATTAAAAACATCGATCAACTTCCTAATATTTTTGTACAATGCATGTGGATGCTTTTTGTTGTAGCGCTTTTACTTTTTATTGCTAAAAAACCAATTTATAAAATTCTTAACGAAAAAAATAAGCAATTATCTAACTAAACTTAAAATACAAAATACACCAAAGTTGAAAATTGATCTTAATATTTCTTTTTTTATATTTGCAAAAAAGTAACATTATGATATAAATCATTTAAAAATATTACAAAGTTATACATATTTTTTAATTTCTTGTCTATAATTTATAAATAAAAATACACAAAGGATATAAATTGAGTAAAAATGTAAAAAATTTAGATACTTCATTTTTTGGACATCCAAAACCACTTTTATCTCTTTCACTTACTGAGCTTTGGAAAAGATTTTCTTTTTACGGAATTCGTCCCTTGCTTTACCTTTTTATGATAGCAAGTTTTGAAAAAAGTGGAATGAACTTAAAACCTGAAGAAGCAAGTGCAATTATGGGAATTTTTGCAAGTTGTTTATATCTTGCTGCTTTGCCAGGTGGATGGCTTGCGGATAATTACTTAGGACAAAAAAGAGCAATTTTACTAGGTGCTTTAACTATAGCATTTGGACATTTGTGCATAGCCTTTTCTTATTTTAACAATAAAATGATTTTTGTTGGTATGGTTTTTTTGGTTATAGGTACAGGACTTTTTAAAACTTGTGCTTCTGTAATGGTTGGAATGCTTTATAAAAAAAATGATGCAAGGCGTGACTCTGGTTTTACTCTTTTTTATATGTGCTTTAATTTTGGTGCTTTTGTAGCTCCTTTAATTTGCGGCTTTTTACAAAAAGAATACGGATGGCATTTTGGTTTTGGTGCAGGTGGGATTGGTATGCTTTTAGCGGTAATTATTTTCTACCTAAAAACTATGCCTGATTTAAAAGAATTTGATGAAAAAGTTGGCATAGACGCTACTTGGGATAGACCAAGCAAAAAAAGCAAAAATGCATTTTACATCATATTGTATCAGGTATTGTTTTACTTGGAGCAATATTTTTAATCCTTGGTGGTTTTATAAAATTAGATGCACAAGTTATTAATAAAAATATTATTCTAACTATCTTAGCTTGTGCTGGAATTTATTTTTTATATCTTTTCGCTTTTACTTCTTTAAAAATAGAAGAAAAAAGAAATTTAATTATTTTTATTGTTTTATTTTTAGCGGCTGCGTTATTTTGGTCAGTATATGAGCAACAATACACTTCTTTTAATTTTTTTGCAGAAAAATTAACAGATAAAACCATATTAAATTATGAAATTCCTACAATATGGTTTCAATCTCTTGGAGGTTTATTTGTTATACTTTTTGCACCTTTTAGTGCTTTTATATGGACTATATGTGCCAAAAATAATAAAGAAATTTCATCTATTATTAAATTTGCATTAGGACTTTTGGGTGCAGCTTTGGCATTTTTAATAATGGCTTTAGCTTCAAATCATGCAATTAGTTTAAATGGCGATGCTAATATATTAAGAGAAAATTTAGAAAATTCATCACAAATTATTTTAGTTTCACCTTGGTGGCTTGTCAGTAGCTTTTTGCTTATGGTTTTAGGAGAGCTTTGCCTTTCCCCTGTGGGACTTTCTATAATGACAAAAATTGCACCTAATTTAATTAAATCTCAAGTCATGGGACTTTGGTTTGTAGCAAGTGCATTAGGCAATGCTTTAGCTGGATTCATAGGTGGTAAAGCAAGTGAAGAAAATATAGCTTATTTGCCAAATTTATTTTACCAATGTATGTGGATATTACTTGGTGCTGTTATAATTTTACTTATACTCAAAAAACCTATCAATAAAATACTAAAAAATTAATATTAAGGAGAAAATATGAGTATTTACAAACAAAGAGTATTAGAACTTAGAAGATTAATGAAAGAAAATAATATTGACGCCTATCTCATCTTAAGCGCGGATCCGCATTTGAGCGAATATTTACCAGAATATTACAAAAACAGAGTCTTTATCAGTGGCTTTAAGGGTTCTGTTGGAACAGTTCTTATCACACAAGAAGAGGGCTTTTTGTGGGTAGATGGAAGATATTGGCTTCAAGCACAAAAGGAATTAGAAGGTAGTGGCATACTTTTACAAAAGCAAGATGCTAAAAATACTTTTACCAAATGGTTGGAAAAAAATTTAAGCGAAGATCAAATTTTAGGCATCGATTTTGCACTTTTACCTTTATCTTTGCAAAAAGATTTAAAGATTAATTGCAAGGCAAATTTAAAACATATAGATTTGATAAGTCCACTTTGGAAAGATCGTCCCACTTTACCACAAGAAAAAATTTATGAACACGAACTAGAATACTGCTCTTACTCAAGAAAAGAAAAATTAGCATTAGTGCGTCAAAAAATGAAAAATTTAAATGTTACCTCTCATTTAATCTCCAGCCTTGATGATATAGCTTGGCTTACAAATTTAAGAGGGAATGATGTAAATTATAATCCTGTATTTTTAAGTCATTTGCTAATCTTGGAAGACAAAGCTTTGCTTTTTGTTGATCAGAAAAAAGTAAATTCAGAACTTGAAAAAAAATTAAATTTAGATGGGTTTTGGCTTAAAAATTATGATGAAATCATCATGGAGCTTGAAAAACTTGCAAATACAAATTTGCTTATTGAACCTTCAAAAATGACCGCTTTACTCATAAATTCTTTAGACAAAAGCGTAAAAATCATTCAAGAAATTAATCCAAGCACTCACTTAAAAGCAGCTAAAAATACAAAAGAAATAGCGCATATACAAGATGCTATGATAGAAGATGGAGTGGCTTTATGTAAATTTTTTGCATGGCTTGAAGAAGCGATAGAAAATAAAGAATTAATAAGCGAATTAGACATAGATGCTAAAGCAAGCGAATTTAGAGCACAAAGCAAGTACTACATAAGTGATAGTTTTGCCACTATAGCAGGCTTTAACGAAAATGCAGCATATCCACATTATAAAGCCACAAAAGAGAGTTTTGCTTATCTTAAAAAAGATGGGCTTTTACTTATTGATTCTGGTGGACAATATAAAAACGGCACAACAGATATTACACGCGTTGTACCAATAGGAAAGGCTAATGCAGAACAAATTCATGACTATACCTTGGTTTTAAAAGCACATATTGCCATTTCCAGTGCAATTTTTCCAAAAGATATAGCTATGCCCTTACTTGATGCAATCACACGCGCACCTTTATGGAAAGAACAAATTGACTATATACACGGCACAGGACATGGCGTGGGATATTTTTTAAATGTCCATGAAGGTCCACAAGTTTTATCTTATCTATCCCCTGTGCTTGAAAAAACAAAAGCCAAAGAAGGTATGCTAACCTCCATAGAACCAGGTATTTATAAAGTAGGTAAATGGGGTATAAGACTTGAAAATTTAGTTATTCATACCAAAGTAGAAAATCCTAAAAATAAAGATTTTGGAGAGTTTTTATACTTTAAACCTGTTACTCTTTGTCCTTTTGAAATATCTTGTATTGATACAAAAATGTTAGATGAAAAAGAAAAAGAATGGTTAAACAATTATCACAAAGAAGTATTTGAAAAACTTTCTCCTAAGCTAGGTGATTATCCAAAAGCTCTAGTTTGGCTTGAAAAAAGAACAAAAGCTATCTTTTAAGATACTTTTATTAACATAGATAAATTTTCCTTGTATTAAACTTATAATTTGTTTAATACAAGGTTTTTAAACCAATTGCTAAAAAAGTTTTTTTGAAAAACTCAATTTACAACTAAAAATTATTTAAAATATCCAAGTTCAATCATTTTTTGATAAATTTTAGCTACAGTTGCCCCTGAAGTAATATTTCTCCCACCATGTTCCAAAAGAACGGTAACTACATATTTTGGCTTAGAATAAGGAGCATAAGAAGTAAGCCACGCATGAGATCTAGTATAATACTCAAATTGTTTTTCATCGACCCTATTTTTATCTGTTTGTGAAAATCCCACAACCTGAGCAGTTCCTGTTTTTGCTGCAACTTTCACATCAAGATTATGCAAATAACGATAAGAGGTTCCTCCTTGCTCATTAGCAACAGCATACATTGCATCTCTTATATAAGGCAATTGACTCTTTTCAAATAAAGTAAAAATTTCTTTTTTATTTTCATCCATTTGATTTTCTATAGTTGTATTATTATTTTCTATGCTTTTTAAAAAATGAGGTATAACCTCTCCACCTTTTGCGATTTGAGCTGTATATCTAGCAATTTGCATAGGTGTTGCAAGAAAATTACCTTGACCTATAGCTGTATTTAAAGTATCACCTTGAAACCAAGATTGTCTATATCTTTGCATCTTCCATTCTTTGCTTGGTAAAGTTCCTACAAATTCACTAGGTAAATCTACCCCTGTTTTCGCTCCAAAGCCAATGCGAGATAAAGTTTCACTTATTTGATCGATTCCAACTTGCAAACTGCCATTATAAAAATAAACATCACAACTATATTTTATCGCATGTTTTAAATCCACAGGTCCATGGCCTGATCGATTCCAACATCTAAAAAACCTACCTCCAAGCTCAATGCTTCCATTGCAAACATATTGAGTTGATGGACTAATATTTTTAGAATTTAAAAAAGAAAGCCCTACTCCCATTTTTACAACAGAACCTGGAGGATAATATCCATTTATAAGTTTATTTGTAAAAGGATGGTCAAGACTATTTGAAAGCTCATCCCAATCCTTAAAAGAAATCCCTGTTACAAAAGGATTAAGATCATATTCAGGGAAACTCCCTGCAGCTAAAATAGATCCATCATTTACATTCATAATTATAGCAGCTCCAGCATTCCCTTCAAACAATGAAGTTAAATAAGATTGAAGCTCTATATCTATCGTAAGTTCTATATCATTAGACATAGCAGGAGTGTAAGAAAGCTGTTCTACTTCTTGATTTAAGGCATTAACCTTATAAACCCTAGTTCCTTTTTCTCCTTGTAAAATATCATTATAATAGCGTTCTATACCACTTTTTCCTGTATAATTAGAAAGTTTTGCTATTTCATTTTCTTGAACATCTTGCAAATTTGCCTTACCTACATACCCAATAATATGCGAAGCCAATTTTCCAAAAGGATATTTTCTTTTTACAACAGGATCTATTTTTATTGTTTTATTAAGATTTAACTCTGAATAATGCGGAATAATCTCATCATAGGGTATAAAATCTACTACTTTAATAAAATCTTGATTATAGTAAGAATCATTTCTCTTATAAATTTCTGCTAATTTACTAGCATTTAAATCGGGAAATAAATTTGTAAGTTCAGATAATTCTTTATCTAAAATTCCTTTATTTGACTTTTTAATACTCAAATAAGGTTTAATAGAAATACTAAAACCCAAATCATTAATAGCCAATAAAGTTCCATTTCTATCTGTAATTTGACCCCTAACAGGTGGTAAAAATTCAGTTTTTATGGCATTTTGTTTGGCAAGTTCTTCATAATATACATTTGATTTTATACTCAAATAATACACACGACTTAATAAAAATATAAAAAACAATAGTATAAATCCAACAACTAAACGCATTCTCATTTAAATTTTACCTTTAAAAAACACATAAGCTAAACAACATTCTATAAAAACTGAAACAATATACGCCCATCCTAAAATTTTAATTTTTTCATCTCCAATATAAGACAATATCATATCCAAAAACAAAATAATGCCGTAAGCACAAAGCACAAAAACAACAGGGATAAATTTACCAATTTTTAAATTTGTCTTAATCCAATCTGCACAAAGATAATAAAAAATAAAAAATGCCAACCAAGATGAAAAAATAAAAAAATTATAAGTTATATCAGTAAAAAATAAAAAAAATAAAGAAAAATACCATCTAAAATCAAGCTTTGAAAAAGTTCTTTCTCTCTCTTCTAGTAAGCAAAACATATAACAGAAAAAAATCCCATAAAGTAACGGAGCATATATAAAAGTCGAACCAAGAATCTGATAGATTAGAAAAAAAAATCCTAAAAAGACATAAGCTCCATTAAATTTTGCTTTATAAGCACTTAAATTTCTTCTCATTTATCAAGACCTAAAGTTTGATTGATAATAATATCTTCTAAAGAATCAAGGCCAAATTTATTCAAATTTGAAACTAAAATAGAGTCTTTAAATTCATTTTTTAACTTAGCTTTTTCACTTTGATTTAATTTATCGCATTTGGTAAAAACTTTTAAAATTTTTTGATCAGGTCGTAAAAATCTTTTCAAATAGTCATTTAAATTTACATCGATCTCTAAATGAGTATGTCTTGAGTCGATTAAATGTATAAATAACTTTATCGAGGTTCTTAATTTTAAAAATTCATCTAAGTTTTGATTCCATATTTCTTTTAAATTTTTAGAAACCTTTGCATAACCAAACCCTGGCAAATCGATAAAATTGATATTAAATTTTTCTTCATTTCTTTTGCAAGTTACTTCGAAAAAATTTATAAGCTGAGTTTTTCCAGGAGTTGCCGAACTTTTGGCTAAATTTTTTTGTTTACACAAAGAATTGATTAAAGAACTTTTTCCGACATTGGAGCGCCCCAAAAATGCTACTTCGCTAAAATTTGAGCTCAAATTCTCATCAAATTTCACTAAAGAAGTGATAAATTTAGCACTAATTATCATTTGTCTTTAAGATCAAATACAAAACGAGCAGGTTTTTGATCCTTGCTCTCTACTCGATAAATATTAGCTTTTCTATCGACTATTATTTTATCACCAAAAAGTTTTTGATTGCTTCCAAGCTCATTTATATAAGCATGACCATTAATCTCGTAAGTATCTTTAATAACATTATAAATAAATTTATCTCCACTACCTTTATAAGTTTTACCTTTTAAAACAATCTTAAACCTAGCGTTTTGCATTGCTTCATAACGAATAGGTTTGCGATTTTTATCCGTATAAATAATCAATTTTTCAGAATTTAAAATATCATCACCCCTAATTACTTCTACATTTCCACTAAGAATACTTTCACCCTTATTTTCATCTGAATAAAAATTTAAAGCTTTTACTTCAATTTGAGTTGCCCAAGTTACACTTACACAAGCTAACAATAAAATTATTTGTCTTGCAACCACGCATTTACTCCTTGGATATTTAAAATTTTGTTTTTTACATCATAGTTTAAAGTATTTCCGTTAATAATACTTCCATTGATCAGAGCTTTAAAATTAGTATTTGTGTGTAAAATTTTATCCTTAGGTTGGTATTCTACCTCTTGAGAAATAATTTTGACATTATTAGAACCTATATAAGTAACATTTCCTTCAAACAAAACCTTGCTCATATCTTTATTAAAAAATTCTAAACGATTCGCGCTAAGATTAAAATCTAAATTTAAAGTAATAAAATCATTAAATTCATCTCTATCTGCATATCTCACCCAAGAATTTGCCTTATAATATGCCTTAATTGTACTAGTATTACTCTCATAAGCTTTCAAATTTTTAGCCTCAATATTTTTAAAATTTAAAGCATTAGTTTGCAAATTCAAAGAATACGGATCTTGCAAACTTAAAATCGTAAAAGTAATTGTAAAAAGAGCAATTAAAATTCCAAAAATTTTTATAGCCAAAGCTTATTCCATTCTTCTTCTAGATGATTTTTTTCTACTAAAATTTCTATCATCTGTGCTACAGCAGCCTTACCACCTTTTTTGCTAAGCACTATGTCTACATTTAAATCTTTATGACCATCTTTTGGTTTAAAACTAAGCCCTACACTTTCAAGCAAAGCCTTATCGTTAAAATAATCCCCAATAGCCGCACACTGAGAAAAATCTAAATTAAGTTTTTGTAAAATTTCTTTTGCACAAGCTAACTTATCCTTGATGCCTTGATATAAAATTTCTATTTTTAAATCTTTAGCTCTTTTTTCAACACAAGGACAATTTCTACCTGTAATAATAGCAATTTTTTTACCAAGCTTTAGCCAAGCCTCGATAGCCGCTCCATCTTTTACATCAAATTCTTTAATAAATTCTCCATTAGAAGTATAAATAATCTTCCCATCAGTTAAACAGCCATCTACATCCAAAAAAATCAATTCTGTCATAATTTCTACTCTCTTACAACAAATGCACCTGCAAATGCACCACTTGCAGCAAAATCCCTTGCTTCATCTTCACTTCTAAAGCCTGTTAAGAAAACGCGATTTAACCC
The DNA here is from genome assembly GCF_004378845.1 of Campylobacter sp. CH278. NCBI lineage: Bacteria > Pseudomonadati > Campylobacterota > Epsilonproteobacteria > Campylobacterales > Campylobacteraceae > Campylobacter > Campylobacter sp. CH278. The sequence continues at coordinate 86,079 of NZ_RYXZ01000002.1, forward strand.
ATCCACTGAGCTTGTGCGTATAGTAGAGCTATAAGTTCTATAAGTTTTATATCTTGCTGCTATCGTTTGTGCTCCAGCTGGGTTTTTAAAGGCTCCAATTTGAACCATGAAATTTCCACCTTCATAAATTTGTCCATTATTCGCAATCTCTCCACTATTTCCATAGTTTACATTAGAATGTACAATATTATTACCCGAATTACTTGATCCAAACCCTATAACCTCAAGCCTTACTGGAGCTGTTCCTGAAGCAATCATATCAATTTGACTAGCAGCTCCTTTTGATAAATCTATAATACGATTATTTACAAAAGGACCTCTATCATTCACACGAACGGTAACTTGACGATTGTTATTTAAATTGGTTACTTTTAAGATGGTATTCATAGGTAAAGTTTTATGAGCCGCGGTTAAAGCATTTTGATTATAGGTTTCGCCATTAGAGGTTTTCTTGCCGTGAAAGCCTGGCCCATACCAACTCGCAATACCATCAGCAGTTTCGCCTACTGCTACAACAGTAGGATAATAAGTTTTACCATTGATAGTATAAGGCTTCATCGTTCCTTTAGTCCCTGAAGAACTAGGACTGCTTTTAAAATCATTTGAAGGATAATACACTTGAGCATTATCCAAGCTAGAAAAAAAACTAGTGCCTAAACAACCACTAAAAAATAAAGCCCCTAGACTAACGGCTGACAACTTTAGTGTAATTGTTTTTATTTGCATTTTTATTCTCCTTGATTGGTATAATTAATTTTTGATTAATACTAAGATGATTTTTTGCTATTTTATTGAATTCTCGAATTTCATCAACACTTATATTATAATTTTTTGCTATTTTATATAAAGAGTCACCAGACTTAACGGTATAAGTTCTTGTCATAGGTATAGTTGTATCAACCTTTGCAAGTTTTTCTGCTTTAAAATTTTTATCAAAAAATGCTACTTTATTAAGTGGTATATACATATAATACCCTTTACCAGGAGGCGTAAAATTATGTTTAAATTGTGGATTATATTTCTTAAAAGTTGCAAGATCCATATTTAAATTTTTAGCTATTTCTTTTAAAGATGCAGAAGAAGGCACATCAACTTTTGCAAATTCATTGCTTAAAGCATAATTCATTAAAGACGCATCTTTATCTAGTAAAAAATCCCTATCATTGGCTAAAAAAGCAAGCGTTAAAATCTTTCTTATAAAATTTCTAGTTTCTAAAGAAAGATATTTCTTATCAGGGTTCAATAAAACACTTAAATCATCACTTCCTGCTTGCTTGATAGCTTGTCTTAGCTTGCCATTTCCGCAATTATAAGCTAAAAGTGCCAAATACCATTTGCCAAATTCTTCTTTTAACTCTTTTAAATAATTTGTAGCGGCATAAGTTGACTTGACCGGATCACGCCTTTCATCAACATAAGCATCGATTCTTAAACCCAAATTTCTAGCTGTTGGTTGCATAAATTGCCAAACCCCTACAGCCTTGGCATTAGAAACGCTATGAGTTTTCAAGCCTGATTCAACCATAGCTAGATACAAAATCTCATCAGGAACTTCCTGCTGGGCTAAAATTTTTCTTATCATAGGAGTAACTTTTGAAAAATTTTGCATACTATCTATTAAAGTTTGAGCATGTTTTGATTTTATATCTTGTTGAGTTTGCACAAAAATCAAATCACTAATAAAACTTGGATTAATATCTAAATTTCTTAAAACATTCATTTGTCTTTCATAAAATTCAGGAGTATTAATTTGTGCAAAAAGAAAATTAAAACATATTAAAAAACACAATAAAATTTTTTTCATTAATAACCTTTAAAAAATAATTTTTCAGAATTGTTAAAACAAATTTCTAGAAGCTCTTTTCTTGATAAATTCAATACTTCACACATTTTGTTTGCTACAAATTGAGTTAACAAAGGTTCATTTCTTTTACCGCGATAAGGCTCTGGAGTAAGATATGGAGCATCAGTTTCAAGTAGTAGTCTATCTTTTGGAATTTTAGGTAAAATTTCAACTAATTTCTTAGCATTTTTAAAAGTTAAAACTCCCCCAATACCAAAATAAAATCCATCTTCAAAAAGAGTTAGCAAATGTTCGCTTGCATTAAAGCAGTGTAAAACTCCTCCTACAAGATCCTTAGAATACCCATGTAAAATCTCATAAGTATCATGATTTGCTTCTCTTGAGTGAATGATAACAGGTTTTTTAAATTCAATAGCAAGTTCAAGCTGTGCGATAAAAATCTTTTTTTGATTTTCTTTTTCTTTTTGAATTTCTTCAGCAAGATCACTTTTAAAACGGAAATAATCAAGCCCACATTCACCTACAGCTACACACTTTTCATCGTATAAATACTGCCTTAAAATTTTCTCATCATAATTATCAATTTCATAAGGATGCACCCCTACTGCAAAAAAAATATTTTTATATTTATGAGCAATTGTAGCTGCATAGGGCAAATCTTTTATATCAGCACCAGGTATGATGATTTTCTCTATACCATTTTTAAAAGCACGATTTAAAGTTTCATCTAAATCATCTTTAAATGCTTCACTGTCTAGATGGCAATGTGTATCAACAATCCTTAAACCATCTTGAAAATCAAGATTTAAGAACATACTTCAACTCTATCCTTGCCATTATCTTTTGCTTGAGACAATATTTTACTTGCTTTATCAACCAAAGAATCGATCTTATCTCCACTTTTTCCAAAAACCACGCCTATAGAAGCTGTAAAAAAGACTTCATCTAAATTAACTAAAACACCAGCCTTTTTTATATTTACTCGTATACGAGAAAAGATTTTAATCGCTCTTTCTTGGGATATATTTTTAAGTAAAATACAAATTTTTTCTGCACTATATCTACCTACAAGATCTCTTCCTTTAGTTTCATTGACTATTTCATTGGCGCAGATTTTAATTACTTCATCACCAACTTCACGACCGTATTCATCGTTAATCATTTGAAGATTATCTATATCTAAGAAAGCAAAAGCAAATTCCTCGTCTTTTGTTGCTATTTCGTTAAAATAATCATCTATTCCATCGATTAAAGCATTATAATTTTTAACCCCAGATACAGGATCTAAAACATTATAAGTGCTTAAAAATTTTTTATCATCCATGTAAGATAAACAATGATCTAAGCGACAATTAAAACTTTCTTTGCTTAAAGGCTTAAACAAATACTCATTAACTCCATTTTTAAAAGAATTCGCTTCAAATGAATCATTATGATCCCCCAAAAGAATCACACCTAATTCATCATCACTAAAACGTTCTCTTACTTGAATCAAAAGCTCAAAACCGCTAATTACTGGCATATTGACATCTGCTATAATAAGCTTAACATCATTATTATCATTTAAATAACTCATTGCTTCTTCACCATGAGCTGCAGCTAAAACATTAAATTGTCTTTGAGTAAGTATTTTTTTAATTTCATTACGTTCAGGTAGCTTGCTCATAGCTAAAATCACTTTAGTTTTTGCATATTGATTAAGTTTTACAATAGAACTAATAATCTCATCAATGCAAGTTTCACTTTCTTTAAAAATATAATCTAATATATCTTTATCCATAAATTTTTCTTTAGTAGCCTTATCACCACTAGCTGTAAGAACAATAGCAGGAATTTTCTTTTCTATAATATAATCCACAACTTCACCATTTGGGGCATCTGGCAAACATAAATCCACAAAAGCTAAAAAATAATCATTATTCATTAATTCCTTAGCTTCGGCAAAACCAAAAGCAATATCTACCTCATAATCTAAAGTCATTTGAATTTTTTTAGCTAAAAGTTTGCCGAGCATTTTATTGTCATCAATAATTAAAATTTTCTTATTCATAGTGTGTAAAATACCTTTATATCTAAAATTTTTAATATATTTGTTTCAAAGAAAGGAAATTTTATAGTTATATATTCTAACATAGTAAAATAAAAAATCCGCTTAATTCTTAAACAAGGTCTTAGCAAATTCGATTGCTTCATCACTAACAAGCTCTCCACTTACCATCCTAGCAAGCTCTTTAATTCTTTCTTCTTGATCAAGCTTTTTTACCTTGCTTTCTTCGCCATTTTTTTCAACTAAAAAATGATTATGCGCCTTAGAGGAAAGTTGAGGCAAATGAGAAATAGCAAAAATTTGATAAAACTTAGAAAGCTCTTCTAAAACCTTGGCTATACTCATAGCCTCTTTTCCGCTTAAATTTGCATCGATTTCATCTAAAAATAATATCCCTTTACCTGCATTTAAAATTTTACATTCTGTAGCTATAAAAGCAAGTCTTAAGCGATTTAATTCACCTGAACTTAAATTTTTTAAATTAGCTAAATTAATATCTAGTATTATCTCATCTTTGCCTAAAATTGAAATTTTTTCATTTTCTTTAAACGTTAAACTTGCGTCTTTCATATAAAGATCTTTAAGATAATTATTTAAACATTTTTCCAATTTTTTAAGGTTTTTCTTTCTTGTTTGACTTAAAATTTGCGCTTTTTCTTCTAATTTTTGTTTTAATTCTTGAAATTTTTTTTCAAGTTCTTTTTTTTCAAAACTTAAATTTTCATAATGTTCTAGTTCATGTTTTTTTTGTTTTAAAACTTCTAAAGCATTTTCTATGCTTTCATAACGCTTAATGAGATAGGATAAATTTTCAATGCGATCTAAAAGTGTCTCCACATCAAAATCCAAATCTTCCATTTTTTGATTTTCACAAATCACGCGTAATTCATTTAAACATTCACTAAAAAAACTCGCATCAACTTCGCTTAAATTTAAAGCTTCAATAACAACTTTTTCAAGCTCAAAAATACGCTCTGCCTTGCTCCAAGCTTCTTCTAATTTATCTTTTTTAGAAAGCTTTTTTTTAAGTATTAAAAGCTCTTCATACTCACCTATTTTAGGATTAATGCTTGAAATTTTTTCAATTTGCACTCTAGCTAGTTCTTTTAATTCTTCTACTTTTTTTTCTTCTTCTAAAATTACATTAAGCTCATTAGAAATTTGACTATAAGCATTAAAATCTTTTTTAAAATCTTCTAAAAAGGAAATAAAATTTGTATTTTCTTGCATTTCCAAGGCATCTAAGAGATTTAAAAATTTTTCATTTCCAAATTCATTATTTTCCTTTGCACTTAAATACTTAATAAAAGTTTTACTTAAATTTTGCAAACTTTTTTTCGCTATGCTTTGATTGTTAATAAAATATTTTGTGTTTTTTTCTTTTAAAAGCTTAAAAACATTCTCCTCTTCACTTTCTATACCGAAACTTTCTAAATCTAACTTATCATCTAGTTCTATTTCGACAATTTTAGCCTCACTTTCACTCAAAGAAAATGCGGATAAAATTCCTTTAAACAAAACTGATTTTCCAGCTCCACTTAGGCCTGTAAAAACGGTAAGTCCTTTAGAAATTTCAAGCTCAGCCTTTTTAAAACCAAGATTTTCTTTCATAAAAATTCTATTTATCATCAATTTCCCCAGTGTAATTTTTCTTTTAAAATTTGAAAATAATCCCTATTTTTTGGGTGAATTAAAGCCACATTTTTATCACTTAAACCCACTTTTATACTTTTAAAATCATTCATTTTATAATTTTCTTGCCCATCAATACAAAGTATACAATCCTTTGCCATAATTTCTATTTCAAAACCTTTTGGCAAAACAATAGGGCGTTGTGTTAAAGAATGAGAACAAACAGGAGTTAAGATAAAAGCTTGAGCTAAAGTATAAACTATGGGCCCATTTGCACTTAAATTATAAGCTGTTGAACCCGCAGGAGTTGCAACAATAAGCCCATCTCCAAAATATTCATTAAATTTCTTTTCTTTTCTAAAAACTTCTATATGAGCCATAGAAGCTTGATTGTTTTTACTGATAACCACATCATTAAAAGCCAATTTTTCTAAAATTTTTCCTTGCTTATCTTCTAAAAAAATACTTAACAAATAAGGCTTTTCTATTCTAAATTCTCCTTGAAAAAAAGCTTGAAAAAAATTTTTAGCTTCATCAACTTTAAAATCTGTTAAAAAGCCTAAATGTCCAGCATGAATTCCTAAAACTGCTTTATCATATTCACAAGCTTTACGGCATAAAGAAATCAAAGTTCCATCTCCACCTAAAGAAATAACAAAATCAGATATTTTAAACAAATCATCCAATCCATACTTTGGCAAATCTAAAATTTCAGAACTCTCTTTAAACAATACAAGCTCAACTTTATATATAGATAAAATCGATTGAAGTTTTAAAATTTCCTTATCTAAACTCACATTGGGTCGTGTAACAAGTCCGATTTTTTTAATATTTTTATAATCTATTTTATTTTGCATAAAAAATTATATCAAATCTTAGCAAAGCAAAAGAATAAAAATACTATAATTTTGCTCATTATCTTAAAAAATCTTTTTCAAGGAATAAATTTGCGAAGTCATTATAATACAGACTTGGGAATTTCCCATGTTGGTCAAAGCGTTAAACTTTGCGGTTGGGTAAATAGCTACCGCGATCATGGTGGAGTTATTTTTATAGATTTAAGAGATAGAAGTGGCATTATCCAACTTGTTTGCGATCCGAATGATAGCAAAGAAGCTCATGAAATCGCTTCCAATGCAAGAAATGAATTTGTACTTATTGTAGAAGGTGCTATTCGTCCGCGTGGCGAAGGACTTGTAAACCCTAAATTAAAAACAGGAGAAATCGAAGTAGTTGTTTCTAAACTTACCATAGAAAATGAAAGCGCCGTACCTCCTTTTGCTATAGCCGATGAAAGTGTAAATGAAGAATTACGCTTAAAATATCGCTTTTTAGATTTAAGAAATCCTAAACTTTATGAAAATTTTGCCTTGCGTTCTAAAGCTTGTATAGCAGCTAGAAATTCTTTAGCAAATATGGGATTTTTAGAAGTTGAAACCCCTATTCTTACCAAAGCTACTCCCGAAGGCGCAAGAGATTATCTCGTGCCTTCTCGTGTTCATCAGGGTGAATTTTATGCTCTTCCACAAAGCCCTCAGCTTTTCAAACAACTTTTAATGTGTAGCGGTTTTGATCGTTATTTTCAAATCGCAAAATGTTTTAGAGATGAAGATTTAAGAGCTGATCGCCAACCTGAATTCACACAAATTGATGTTGAAATGAGTTTTTGTGAACAAAAAGATGTAATCAATGTAGCTGAAACTTTTTTAAAAGATATTTTCAAAGCTTGTGGCAAAGAAATTCAAACTCCTTTTAGACAAATGCAATACAAAGACGCTATGGAGAATTATGGCTCTGATAAGCCGGATTTAAGATTTGATCTTAAATTTATTGATGTGGTTGATATTTTTGCTAAGTCAAATAATGAAATTTTTGCAAATATTGCCAAAGATACAAAGAAAAATCGCATCAAAGCCATACGCGTTCCAAAAGGCGATACTATTTTTTCAAAAAGACAAATGCAAAGATTTGAAGAATTTGTGCGTAAATTTGGTGCCCAAGGCTTAGCTTTTATACAAGTTAAAGAAGATGGGCTTAAAGGTCCGCTTTGCAAATTCTTTAGCGAAGAAGATTTAAATGAGCTAAGCAAACGCTGTGAGCTTGAAGTAGGAGATGTGGTATTTTTCGGTGCAGGAGCTAAAAAAACCGTGCTTGATTATATGGGAAGATTTAGAATTTTCTTAGCCAACGAGTTAAATCTTATAGATCCAAATGCCTTAGAATTCTTATGGGTTGTTGATTTTCCTATGTTTGAACAAAATGATGATGGAAGTTATTCTGCGATGCACCATCCTTTTACCATGCCAAAAAATATCGATGAGACTGATTTAGAAGAAATTTCATCTATTGCTTATGATGTAGTGTTAAATGGCGTTGAGCTAGGTGGAGGTAGTATAAGAATCCATAAAAACGATATTCAACAAAAAGTATTTAAACTTTTAAATATCGATGAAGAACAACAAAAAGAAAAATTTGGCTTCTTGCTTGATGCTTTAAGTTTTGGTGCTCCACCACATGGAGGTATCGCTATAGGACTTGATAGACTCATCATGCTAGTTACAGGAGCAAACAGTATAAGAGAGGTTATAGCCTTTCCAAAAACCCAAAGAGCGCAATGCTTAATGACAGATGCACCATCGCCTGCTAGCAATGAAGCAATGAGAGAATTAGGAATCAAATTAAGGGAGAATATAAAATGAAAGAATTGTTTTTAATCATAGGTGCACCAGGTAGTGGAAAAACTACCGATGCTAGTTTAATCGCACAAGCAGATGCGACAAATATCACACACTATTCAACAGGAGATCTTTTAAGAGCTGAAGTAGCAAGCGGGAGTGAGCTTGGAAAAACTATAGATAGTTTTATATCCAAAGGCAATCTTGTTCCTTTAGATGTTGTTGTAAATACTATAGTTTGTGCTCTAAAAGCTGCTCCAACTAAAACTATTATCATCGATGGTTATCCAAGAAGTGTAGAGCAAATGATGGAATTTGATAAGGTTTTAAGTGAGCAAAATGAAATTTGTCTTAAAGGTGTCATAGAAGTAAGAGTAAGCGAAGAAGTTGCCAAAGAAAGAGTTTTAGGCAGAAATCGTGGTGCAGATGATAATGAAGAAGTGTTTTATAATAGAATGAAAGTTTATACAGAACCTTTAAATGAAATTTTAGATTTTTATCAAAAGAAAAAACTTCATTTTATTATCGATGGGGAACGCACTATCGAACCTATCGTTGCAGACATGAAAGAACTGATTAAAAAAATTCAAAGTATATAAGGAGAAAAAATGGATTTAAGCAAAATCAAAATCGGAGATATTCCAAATAAAATCAATGCCGTAATCGAAATTCCATACGGCTCAAGCATCAAATACGAAATCGATAAAGATAGTGGTGCTATCATGGTAGATCGCGTTATGGCTAGTGCGATGTTTTATCCAGCAAACTATGGTTTTATTGCCAATACTTTGGCTGATGATGGTGATCCTGTGGATATTTTAGTGCTTAATGAATATCCTATCCAAGCTGGAGCCGTGATTCCTTGTCGCTTAATTGGTGTTTTAATCATGGAAGATGAAAGCGGAATGGATGAAAAACTTCTTGCAGTTCCAAATTCAAAAATAGATGCAAGATATGACAATATAAAAACTTACACGGATTTACCACAAGCAACTTTAAATAAAATCAAAAATTTCTTTGAAACTTATAAAATTTTAGAGCCAAACAAATGGGTTAAAGTGCAAGATTTTAAAGATGAAAAAGCTGCAATTGAAATTTTAGAAAAAGCAATCAAAAACTACAAATAATCCTAGCCCTTCAAAGGGCTAAACTCAAGGAAAACTCGCAATGAAAAATATCGTTTTAGGTGGTGGTTGTTTTTGGTGTGTTGAAGCCGTATTTGAACGCCTAAAAGGTGTAATCGATACTGAAGTTGGATATAGCGGAGGAAATCCAAATCCTAGCTATGAAAGCGTGTGCAATGGTGATGGTAACATAGAAGTTGTCAAAATAAATTACGATGAAAAACAAATCTCTCTTCTTGAAATCTTAACACTCTTTTTTAAAATTCATGATCCAACAAGCATAGATAAACAAGGTGGAGATATTGGTATACAATATCGCTCAATAATCTTTTACGAAAATGAAGAAGATAAAATTTTAGCTCAAAATTTCATCGAAGAACAGCAAAAAATATTTAGCAAAAAAATAGTTACTAAAATTTCAAGATTGCAAACTTACTACAAAGCTGAAAACTATCATCAACATTATTTTATAAATAATCCCAATCAAGGATATTGTCAAGCTGTAATAGCTCCAAAACTGCAAAAAATACAATCAGACTAATTTCATCTTTTTAAGGTTAAAAAAATTTCAACTTTATTCACAGCCTTTTCACGCTGTGATTTTCTTTTCGAAGTACTTAAAAATAGAACTTTAAGCTTTAAAATAAAGAAAAAATTATTTATTGTTTTTTAAGTTTTTTTATGAATTTGTATTTAAATGTGAATAATTTTATCAATTAACATAATTTCCTAAGCTTAGCTATAAAAAATCCATCATAGTCTAAGCTTGGTAAAATCCGTCTGCATTTTGAAATTTCAGCAAATTCTTCACTTTGCCCTGCTTTAGCCTCAATATTTTCCAAATCAATATCTAAAAGCTCTAATTTAAACTCGCTTTTTAAAGCATTCTCTATCACTTCTTCATTTTCTTCCTTGGTAAAGGTGCAAGTACTATATACAAGCTCTCCTCCTATTTTTAATGCCTTTAAAGCAGAATGTAGAAGTTTTTTTTGAGTTTTTGCAATATTTTTGATTTCTTTATAACTTTTTTCCAAATCAAAACCTATTTTAGCAAAAGTTGAACAAGGTGCATCGAGTAAAATTTTATCAAATTTTAAAGGACATAAATTGCCTATATTTTTACCATCTTTCATAAAAACTTTAGCATTCACGCCGTAATTTTTAAGATTTTTTTGCAAAATAAAAAATCTATCCCTACTCATCTCATTGCAAGCTAAATAACCTGTATTTTGCATAAAATTTGCAAGATTGATACTTTTGCCACCCGGAGCTGCACACATATCAAGAACACTTTGCCCTGCTTTAACTTCTAAATTTAAAGCACACAAATAAGAAGAATAATTTTGTATATAAAAATACGCCTCATTAAAAGCTTTCATAGAACTTAAGATAGCTTTATCTTTGGCATCAAACAAATAACAATAAGCATTGATCTTTTTAAATTTTAAATTTTGTTTTAAAAATTCTTTTTCTAATTCTTCAATGCTAGTTTTTAAAGTATTTGCAAATACACAAACATTTTTTTCTTGAGCAAAAGAAGATAAAATATTTTGCATTTCATCTTTAGTATAAAGTTTTTCTATTCTAGAGAGCAAAATAATCCTTTATCATGATAAAAGCGGATAAAGAGTCTAATTTACCATCTTTTTTGCGTGTATTGGCTACGCCGTATCCTAAAGCTTCTTTACTTGTTCCACTTTCATCTACAAAGCAAATTTCTTTATCAAATTCAAGCAAAGATACAAAATGCTTAATGCGTCTTGTCATTTCTTCTTCGCTTGATCCACCCTTAGGAATGCCTACAATGAGTAAAGAAATTTCATGTATTTTAAGTAAATTTTTGATTTCATTGGCAGCTTGATTGCGATTTTTTCTTAAAACTGCATCTAAAGGCAAAGCAATCTTTTTATCTACGCAAAGCGCTACACCTATGCGTTTTAAACCTACATCTAAAGCCAAAGCTCTCATACTAAAACCCTTATAAAAAGCCCTTCGATGGAAATTTTTCCCTCAAGTTCATATTCATAAACTTTTTGTCCATAAATTTTTAAAGCCTCATCAACACTCACACCTTTTTTACAAAACTCTAAAAACTCATCTTGATTTGTATCTATACTTGCAAACTCACTTACAAATTCTTTAAAATCACAAATCAATTTTGCTTTATTTTCCTTTAAAAGCAAATTAGTCCCTGTGCTTTCTCCTAGTCTTTGCGGTAAAACATATAAAGGTTTATTGAGCTCTAAAGCAAGTTTTGCACTTTGTATAGAACCACTTTTTATATCTGCTTGTGCAACTACAACAGCCTTACTTAAAGCAATAACCAAACGATTTCTTAGTAAAAAGTCATAATTTTTTGGCAAATAATCATCTTCATATTCACTTAAAGCCAAAGCATTTTCATAAATTTGTTTAATGATTTTTTCATTAGTTCTTGGATAAATTTGATCTAAACCATTAGCAAAAATACCTATAGTATTTGGCATAGCCGCCACACTTGCGGTGATATCCACACCCAAAGCACCGCCACTTACCACACAAAGATGAGCATTTTTAAGCATACTCGCTAAAGAAAAAACACAATTTTTCGTATAAACACTCATACGCCTTGAACCTATAATAGCGATTTTATCTTGTTTTAATAAAGATAAATTTCCTTTATAGTGTAATTTTTTAGGAGGCTTTTTTAAATCTTTAAAAAGTTCTAAAAATTCATCAGGCAAAATTTCACTTGCCATAAATTTCACTCAAATACACAAGATCAACGCCTTTTAACAAATTCTTACTTTGCTCTAAAGCTTTAAAAGTATTTTTCCTAGGATGTCCTATGGCTATAACAAAACCTTTTTTTTGTGCAAGTTTTACTGCACTTTCGAGTTGTTTTTTAACATAATTAACATCATCTTCATTATCCAAAAACACATCTCTTTGTATATAAGGCATACTGAGTTCTTTAGCGATTTTATTTGCCTTAGAATTTCCTATAGTTTTAGAATCTACAAAAAATATATTTTGATTTTTTAAAGCCTCATAAAGCTTTCTCATAGCTTCTTCATTGCTTGTAAATAAACTTCCTGTGTGATTATTAATATATCTTAAATCCTTAAAATCTTTTTTAATTTGCTTGATTTTTTTAAAAATTCTTTCTTTGCTATCATTTGGATTTAAAGTATCAAGCTCGGGTTTATTGTAATTAATTGCTGCTAAAGGTAAATGCACCATATAAAAATCAAATTTTAAAGCAAGTTTTGGCGTTTCGATATGGTTTTTATCTGGCGGAAAAAAAGAAGGATTTAACTTTAAATTTAAAGCTTTTAAACCTCTAACCTGACTTGCATTTGCCATATCATCGATAATAATAGCAAGTTTTGGTTTTTTAGAAATTTTATTTAAATGAATATCTTCATCAAAAGCTAAATTTTGATCTTGGGTTAAATTTGTATCTTTTGGAATAAAATTTTGTTCCAAACTCTGATTTTGCTCTAAACTTAAATTCTGCTCCACACTGCTTAAATTTTGCTCATTTAAACTTGTATTTAAATCATCGATTTCTTGAATTTTTTGCTCTAAAATACTTACAGATTTATTATTATCAAACTCATTCTCTTGAAAAATACCAATTTCATAATGATCTTTATTTGATGAAATTAAATCTTCTTGTTTATCAATAAAATAATCCGGCTTAACAGAAGAAACATCTTGGGAATTTTGATATTTTACTAAAATTCCCAAAGCTAAAGCTATACAAAGTAAAAAAAGTATAGCTATGATTAAATAACGCTGAATTTGAACTAATTTTTTCTTTGACAATGTTTAGTTCTTATCTTTATCTACTAATTTTTTAGCACTGATCCAAGGCATCATCGCACGCAAATTGCGCCCTGTTTTTTCTATCAAAGAATCATTCATATTTTTGCGTTCTGCATGCATTCTAGCAAAACCTGCACGGCGTTCTAAGATAAAATCTTTTGCAAAAACACCATTTTGTATATCTTTTAAAACACCTTTCATCGCTTTTTTAGTCTCTTCAGTGATAATCTTTGGCCCTGTGATATAATCGCCGTATTCTGCAGTATTTGAGATAGAATAACGCATATCTGCAATACCACCTTGATAAATCAAATCCACAATAAGTTTCATTTCATGCAAACACTCAAAATAAGCCATTTCAGGTTCATAACCTGCTTCAACCAAAGTCTCAAAACCTGCTTGAATCAAAGCACTAAGTCCACCACAAAGCACGGCTTGTTCACCAAAAAGATCTGTTTCTGTTTCGGCTTTAAAGGTTGTTTCTATAATACCTGTGCGTCCGCCCCCAATCGCACTTGCATAACTTAAGGCTAAATTTTTAGCATTTTTACTTTCATCTTGATGGATGGCTATTAAACAAGGAGTTCCACCTCCTAAAGTAAATTCATTTCTTACTGTGTGTCCTGGTGCTTTAGGTGCTATCATGATAACATCTATACCTTTTGGAGCAACAATTTGACCATAGTGGATATTAAAACCGTGCGCAAAAGCTATAGCCTTGCCTTCACTTAAATTTGGTTTTATTTCGACATTAAAAATATCTGCTTGAATTTCATCAGGAGCTAAAATCATAACCACATCTGCTGTCTTAGAAGCCTCGCTTACACTCATTACTTCAAAACCAGCATTTTTTGCTTTAACAGCACTTACACTACCTTCACGAAGTCCGATAATTACATTTACGCCATTATCTCTTAAATTCATTGCATGAGCGTGTCCTTGAGAGCCAAAGCCTATAATTGCTACTTTTTTTGATTTGATTAAATTTAAATCACAATCTTTATCATAATATACTGTAATAGCCATATTCACTCCTTAAAAATTCAAAAATTAAAGGTATTATTATAGCAATTAAAGTATAAATTTCATATTTTTTTTATAAACTTTATGTAAGAATTTTACAAAAAATCATAAAGTATCAAAAGTGAAAGAATTTTTAAACAATCTTAGTTATGGCATTAACTCTCATGAAGTAAGCAATGAATTTAAACAAATTTTAAGAGAGCTTTTAGCTAATCATATCATCAAAGAACACAAAAACAAATACTATCTTAACAATGGTTTTGCCTTTGGAGTACTTGATATTTCAAGCAAAGGCACAGGTTTTTTACAATGCTTTGATGAAAGTTTCAAAAAAGATCTTTTGATAGAAAACAAAAACCTAAAAGGTGCAAACTATAAAGATATAGTCGCAGTAAAACTTCTATCTTTAAAGAAAAAACGCCCCAGTGCAAAGGTGATTTTAGTTCTAAAAAGAGCCAATGAAACCTCTTTAGTGATCACCAAAAGGTACGGCGAAGCCGTGCTTGGAATGAATATCAAAACAGGATTAAGCACTGCCTTAAAAGCTTCTCAAAAATCCTTAAAAGCACTACCTTTAGGGACAATTTTAAAAATAGAAAATGAAAATAACAATATTATAGAAGTTTTAGGACATATCGATGATGAAAGCGTAGATGAAAAAATCTCCTTAGCTCTTTTTAATAAAAATAACGAATTTAGCGACGCTTGTATCAAAGAAGCTCTAGCAAACGGTGATAGCGTTGATGCGAGTATGTATGAAAATCGCATGGATTTAAGAGCCTTGCCTTTTTGCACCATAGATCCTATACATGCAAAAGATTTTGATGATGCGATTTATTTTGATACTCAAAAACGAGAAATTTATGTAGCTATTGCTGATATTAGCGAATATGTTTATGCTTATAGTGCTATAGATAAAGAAGCAAGAAATCGTGGATTTTCTATTTATTTTCCACATATTGCTATACCTATGCTACCGCGTCCTTTAAGTGAAAATATCTGTTCTTTAAAACCTCATTTAGATCGCTTAGCGTATTGTTTTAAAATTACACTCGATCATGAAAATAAGGTCATAAAAGAAGAACTTTTTGAAGGTATTATCAACTCAAAACGCCGTTTTAATTACGATGAGGTTGATGAAATTTTAATACAAAAACCTGATTTAAAAGAGCTTTCATGGCTTTATGAGCTTTTTGAAATCACAAAAAATTTACGCAAAATGCGTCTTAAAAATGCCTTTGAATTTCGCACCGAAGAATTAAGAATGAATTTAGATGAAAATTTAAGTCTAAAAAGTACAGTTTTTGAAAAAGACACGCCTTCGCATAATTTGATCGAAGATTGTATGCTTTTAGCCAATAAAGCCGCAGCAAAACTCATAGATATAGGTGTTTTTAGGAATCACTTAAGTGCTGATGCAAGAAAAATCGATAAGCTTTTAAATGAATTACGCGAACTAGGCATCGATGTAAATTTTAAACCCAATCTTCCTGAACTCATACGCGACATACAAGCTTTAGCCGATGAGTTAAATTTAAGAGCAGAAGTAGATAAACTCATCATCAAAGCACAAAAAAAAGCAGAATATTCTAGCGTCAATGCAGGACATTTTGGCTTAGGTTTTGATAAATATTCACATTTTACAAGCCCTATAAGAAGGTATTCTGATCTTATTTTGCACAGACTTTTAAAAGCCAAACAAAAAAACGATGAAAAACTTTTTAATTATCTACTTTTAAACATAGAAAGCACTTGCGAGAATCTTAGCACACTTGAAAGAGAGGCGGATAAAGTTGCTTTTGATTTTATGGATAGAAAATTTGCTAGATGGGCAGCTAAAAATATAGGCAAAAAATTTAAAGCTTTAGTTGTTCAAAATGATGGAGTTTGTATAGCTAAACTAGATGATGAAATCAAAGGAGCGGATATAATCCTTTATGATACGCGTGTAAATTTGCTAGAAAGTGTTGAAGTGCAAATCATGGAAGCGGATATAGTTATGGCAAAAATTTATGCTAAAATCACCCAAAGACTTATAAAGGAAGAAAATGTATAGAAAAGAGCTTCAAACCCTACTTTCTAAAGGTTTAATACCCAATTTTTTCTTTCTTTATGGAGCAGATAATTTTCAAAACGAACTTTATGCTGAATTTATAAAAGAAAAATATAAGCCCGATGAAACTTTAAAACTTTTTTTTGAAGAATACAACTTCACTCGTGCGAGTGATTTTTTAAGCGCAGGATCGCTTTTTAGTGAAAAAAAATTACTCGAAATTAAAACTTCTAAAAAAATTCCAACAAAAGATCTTAAAGTTTTAGTAGATCTTTGTAAAAACAATACGGACAATTTCTTTCTTTTAGAGCTTTATGATGAAAGTTCTAAACAAAGCGATATAGAAAAAATTTTTTCTCCTCATTTTGTAAGATTTTTCAAAGCTAACGGAGCTAAAGAAGGCGTGGAGCTTTTAAGCATAAAAGCAAAACAACTAGGGGTTGAAATCACTCAAAATGCTTTATTTACTCTTTTTACAAGTTTTGATGAAAACTTATATCTTGCTGCGAGCGAGCTTAATAAATTTAGTGGTTTAAGAGTAGATGAAAAAACCATAGAACAATACTGCTATAGTTTGAATACAGGAAGTTTTGAAAGCTTTTTTGAGAAAATTTTAAAGAAACAAGACTTTAAAAGCGAACTTGAAAAAATTTTAGATAATTTTAATGAAATTGCTTTAATCAACTCTTTGTATAATTCTTTTTATCGTTTATTTAAAATCGCACTTTATGCTAAAGTCAATGGTAAAATTGACTTTAAAGATCTTTTAGGCTATACTCCACCTCCTCAAGTGGGACAAAATTTAAGCTCTCAAGCCTTTAGTTTAAAAATCGAACAATATAAAGAAATTTTCACTCTTTTGCTTAAATGCGAATACGAGCTTAAAACCAATTCTAAGCTCGTAAAAAAAGAATTTTTAATTTCAAATTTGCTTAAACTTGCAAGGATTTTGAAAAGCTAAATAGTAAAATTATAAAAATTAAAATCACTTTTTTTATTATAAAACTAAAAAATGTTGCTATAATACTTTTAATAAAAACAAAAGGAATGAAAATGGATTTTGAAAATCAATTAAATGCCATCGTTGAAACAATAGCTGAACGCAAAACACTTGTCAATACTGAAGAAGCTACAAAAATGACTTTTATAATGCCTTTTTTAAAAACATTAGGTTATGATGTTTTTAACCCTAGTATTGTTGTGCCAGAATATACAGCAGATATAGGAACTAAAAAAGGCGAAAAAGTGGATTATGCTATTTTCAAAGATTCAAAACCTTTTATTTTAATTGAAGCTAAAAATCATACTGAAAATTTAGATAATCATAACAATCAGCTTGTAAGATATTTTAACACTAATCCTAGTATTAAATTTGCCATTCTTACCAATGGTATTGAATATAGATTTTTTACAGATATTGAACAACAAAATCTTATGGATAAAATACCATTTTTAGTTGTTAATCTTGAAAAACTTAAACCTAGAGATATTAAAGATCTAAAACGTTTTATTTGCACTGACTTAAACTTAGATGAAATTCTAAGCATTGCTATGGAGAAAAAATATTACCGAAGTATACAAGAAATTTTTAAAAGTGAAATAGAAAATCCAAGCGATGAATTTACAAGTTTTTTTGCTAAACAAATGACAGAAAAAAGAATGACTAGTGCTGTTTTAGAAGAATTCAAAAATTACATTAAAAAATCTTTTAAAGAAATTATTAATGATTTAGCTTATGAAAAAATCACAAGCATTAAAAACAATCTTCAAAACATAAACGATGATGAAAATGATGAGCAAATTGATGAAAGTAAAGATATTGTCACAACAGAAGAAGAATTACAAGGTTTCTATATAGTAAAATCAATTCTTGCTAGTGTCAGTGCCAATCTTGAAGATGTAAGTTACAAAGATACTTTAAGCTATTTTAGTATTTTATATCAAGGCAAAGTTACTAAGTGGATATGTAGATTATATTTTAATACAAGCAAAAAATCTATTAGTTTTCCGGATGGAGCAAGTTATAATATAGAAAAATTAGAAGATATTTATCAATATAAAGCAGATATTATCAAAGCATTTGAAAGCAGAAAGTAAAATCATTTATTGATTTTACTTTCACTCCATCACAAGTCGCATAAGGTGCAAGTCCTCACCTTGCGTGATTTTATATTCTATACTTTGACATTTAGGACACTTAAAAACATTTTCTTCTAAAATACTTGTTTGATTGCATTTTAAGCATAAAATTTCAAGTGGGACAAGTTCTATAAAAAGTTTAGCATTTTTACAAATATTTGAGTTTTCTTTAAAAGTTTCAAAACAACGCTTAAAAAGATCCACTTCTATACCGCTTAAACGCCCGATTTTTACATAAATTTCTTGCACATTGCAAGCCTTATTGTTTAAGGCATTTTCTTCACAAAGTTCGATTAAAGATTCTACTATACTTAATTCGTGCATTAGCAAATTCTTGGTAAAAGTTCGCCTTTAGGGCTTTCTAAAAAGCGTTTTGCCCCATAAGCGTTTTGTAAGATCACGCGTGCTTTTTTCTCTTCTAAAACTTCTCCTATAATACTCGCATTTGCATTGTATTTTTTTAGAATTTCCAAGGCTTTTAACTCATCTTCTTTTTCCACGCAAAGTATAAAAGTGCCTTCATTTGCAAGCTCATAAGCCTCATAACCAAAAAGCTCACAAAGTCCTAAAACCTCATCTTGAACGATGATTTTTTCTTCAAAGATCAAAAGATCATTTCCGCTTTGCTTTGCCCACTCATTTAAAACCGCACTAAGCCCACCACGAGTAGCATCTCTCATGGCTACAACCTTTATATCTTTTTCTAAAAGCTCTAAAACCTCTTTATCTAAAGCTTTACAATCACTTTTAATATCAGCTTCTAACTCATTTCTTTTGATTAAAACACTAGCTCCATGCCTTCCTATATCGCCTGAAAGAAGTATGCTAAGCCCTGCTTTGATATTTTTACTTTCTTTTTTAGAAATAATTTCGCCTAAGGCTGTAGTGTTGATATAAATTTCATCTGCCTTACCCTTAGGAACAACTTTAGTATCGCCACAAACTAATATAACTCCGCATTTTTCACATTCTTCTTTAATGCTTTTTAAAATGCGTTCTAATTTTTCTAGTTCAAAACCTTCTTCTAAGATAAGCCCTAAACTTAGATATTTTGGCTTAGCACCCACCATCAAAACATCGTTAATAGAACCACAAACACAAAGTTTGCCTATATTGACCTCTTCATCTAAAAAAATCGGACTTAAAACAAAAGAATCCGTGCTTAAAGCCAAATTTCCCAAAATCGCCGCATCATTATTTGCGTTTAAAATTTCATTATCAAAGATCTTAAAAAGCTTAGTTAAAAGCTCGTTCATCTCTTCTCCACCACCTCCGTGGGCTAAGGAAATATTTTTCATACATTCACCTTTGAGTATTTATAATACGCCGCACAAGCACCCTCTCCAGAAACCATACAACTTCCTATAGGACTTCTTGGCGTACAAGCCTTACCAAAAACTTTACAATCATAAGGCTTGGCTAAACCTCTTAAAATTTGCCCACAAATACAGGCTTTGCTTTCATTTTTACTTTGCACCACACAATCAAATTTTTTACTCGCATCATAAGCGCTAAATTCTTCTTTTAGCTCCAAGCCCCCATCTTTAATAAGTCCTAAGCCACGAAATTCAAAATCACACACCCTAAAGTATTTTTTTACTAAATTTTGTGCTTTAACATTACCTTCTTTACTTACGGCTCTTTTGTATTGATTATACACTTTAAAAGTGCCTTCATTGCTTTGTTTTATGATATTTAACACACTTTCTAAAATATCAACTGGCTCAAAACCACTCACCGCTATAGGGGTTTTAAACTTTGCTGCTAAAGGCTCATAAATACCATAACCTGTAATCACACTCACATGAGAAGGGCCTAAAAAAGCATTGATTTTTACATTTTCATCATTCATGATCGCTTCTATAGGTGCTGGAACTGTGATATGATTGATATGAAAAAAGACATTATTTATTTTTTCTTCTATAACCTTTTGAAGAAGTAAAGCACTCATAGGCGTAGTAGTTTCAAAACCTATAGCAAAAAAGATGATATTTTTATTTAAATTTTGCTTAGCAATTTCCAAAACTTCAAGTGGAGAATAAAGCGCTCTAACATCAACCCCTTTAGCTCTTAAATCAAGCAGAGAAATTTCACTTCCAGGCACCCTTAAAAGATCTCCTAAAGTACAAAAAATCGTATCTTTCATGGAGGCTAACTTGATAGCTGTATCAATGCGAACTCTTGGCATAACACAAACAGGACATCCTGGCCCATGGATAAAGTTAATTTCCTTTGGCAAAATAGAAGGTAGGGCATATTTCATGATACTATGCGTATGCCCACCGCAAATTTCCATGATATTGATAGGATTTTTAAGTTCTTGTTCTATGAGTTTTTTTAAAGCTAAAATGCTTTTTTTATCTCTAAATTCATCGATGAAATTCATTTAAACCCAAATCTCCTTCATCACTTTTTATCTCTCCACTATTCATTTTTTCTACTATTTCTTGATAGGTTTTAATGCTTTCTAGTGCAGCTTCTTTGTCGATTTTTTCCATAGCAACGCCTACATGGATTAACACATAATCGCCTTGTTTTAAAGGCTCATCAATCAAATCCAAATTAACTTTTCTTTTCACACCTAAAGTTTGCACTAAAGCATTATTTAGCTCATCGATTTCTAAAATTTCAGAAGGTATAGATAAACACATTAAAAAAGCTCCTTTTTAAGTTTAAGCACCTTATACCAAAGCTCCATATTAGTGCCATTTTTTGCATCAAGAGTGATAATATCTGCTCTAGGATTTAATTCTTTAATCAACCTAGTCGCCTCTTTAACATCAAAATCAAAATGATGGGCCAAATCTGCCTTTGTGATTAAAACTATATCAGCCTTTTTAAACATCACAGGGTATTTTTGCGGTTTATCACTTCCTTCAGTTACCGAAAGCAAAACCACATTTAAATGCTCTCCTAAATCATAACTTGCAGGACAAACTAAATTTCCAACATTTTCTATAAAAAGCAAATCCACATCATCAATGGCTAAATGATGCAAAGCCTCATGCACCATAAAAGCATCCAAATGACAGCTTTGCCCTGTAGTGATTTGATACGCCAAAGCTCCGGCATTTTTTACTCTTATAGCGTCATTATTGGTTTCTAAATCCCCTTCAATCACAGCAATTTTAAGTTCATTTTTCAAAGCCTTGATCGTGCTTTCTAAAAGCGTGGTTTTTCCGCTACCTGGAGAACTCATTAAATTGATACAAAGCGTGTTAGCCTCATTAAAATGCGCTCTATTGTGTTTAGCTTCTTCATCATTTTTGCTTAAAATTTTAGAAATTACTTCTATGGTTTTACTTTCTTTTAAACTTGGATTTTCATGATGGTGATCGTGATGATGATCATGCGTATGGCTTGAATTTATAGAACAGCCGCAATCTTTACACATTTTCTTTCCTTTATATTTTTTGTTTCATTTTAACCTTAAAAGCATTAAAAAATTATGAGTTTAAAGATAAAATCACTCTTTTTTTAAAAAATGTACCATTTGCCCTAAAGCTATGGAGCTATCATTGCAAGGGTATTTTAAAGGTATAAAAAAATCAAAATTTTTAGCTTTTAAAATTTCAAGTAAGGTTTTGTTTTGAAAAACTCCTCCACTTAAAAGCACTTTTAAATCATAATCTTTGCTAAAATCTATGATAAAATTTGCTAAGGCATTAAACATACCTGTAATTGCCTTAGTTTTTTCATCTTGTAAAGCCCCTAGGATTAAATTTTTAAAATTAACCTGCCCTTTTTCTACAAAAAGCTTATAAGAAAAATCAAGATTTTTATCATAAAAAGCTTCACACATTAAGCCAACTTGGGCTTCATAAGAACTTTTTTCTAAGTTAAAAACAATACTCCCAAAAGCATCGATAATGCGTCCTAAAGAGCTTGTTTGTAAGTTAGATTGAGAATAAATTTTTTTAAGATTTTTAAGTTTGATTTTTGGAATTTTTGCTAAAAACTCCTTAGCCTTATCTTCTAAATCATAATGAAAAATAAGACTTAGAGCTAAATTTTGTATATTTTTAATATCACTATTTATAAGAGTGAAATTTTCAAAATGTGCAATTCTTTCATATTCTTTTAAATTTCCTACAAAAACTTCTCCACCCCAAATTTTGCCATCTTCGCCATAACCTGTTCCATCACAAATAAAAGCTAAAGCCTTTTCATCTTTTGCAAAACTTTCTTCATATTCAAAATAAGCCGCACAAAAATGCGCATAATGATGAGAAATTTTAATCCTTTCTTCAAATTCTTTTGCATAGCTAAAATGCGGGTGTTTATCGCACAAAATCGCATCAAATTTCAAATCATAATTTTGTTTAAAAAATTCTAAAAGTTTAAAAAATCTCTCATGCACATCAAAACTTTTCAAATCCCCTATATAAGGAGAAATTAAAAGTTTATTTTCATAAAAAATCACAAATTCGTTTTTAAGCTCCGCACCCAAAGCTAAAAAAGTGCCTTTTTTATTAAAATTTCTTTCCAAATAAAAAGGATTTAAACCCCTTGAAGTACGCAAAAACATAGTTTCACCATTTACCACTTGAACTATACTATCATCACTTGCATTGATAATTTCCCTATCATAATCTAAATAAAAATCAAAAACTTTATCAAGTTTTTGACACAAATTAAACTCATCCTTAATGATACTTTCTCCGCTTAAATTCGCACTTGTTGCCACAAGACTTCCTTTAAAATACTCAAAAAGCAAAAGATGTAAAGGCGTATAAGCTAACATAATACCGATTTTATCAACATCAGGAGCGATCAAAGAAAAGGCTTTTTTTGCCTTTAAAATCACAATAGGAGCCAAAACCCCACCAAGCAAAGCTTCTTCTTTTTCATCTATAAAGGCAAGTTCTTTAGCACTTTGTAAATCTTTACACATCAAAGCAAAGGGTTTTTTAGGGCGATTTTTTCTAAGTCTTAGAGTTTTTAAAGCTTCTTCATTAAAAGCATCGCACATGAGATGAAAACCACCCATGCCTTTTATGGCTAAAATTTTACCCTCTTTTAAAAACTTCGCACTTTGCATAAAAGCTTCTTGATCTTTGGCTAAAATTTCACCCTTTGGATTTTTAAGAAAAACATTGATTTTGCATTTAGGACAACTGATGGGCTGGGCATGAAAACGCCTATTTTTAGGATCTTCGTATTCACTTTTGCAAAACTCACACATCAATAATTCTTGCATGGAAGTATTAAATCTATCATAAGGAAGACTTTTTATAATACTAAAGCGTGGCCCACAATGTGTGCAAGTGATAAAAGGATATAAAAAGCGTGGATTTTTTTCATCAAAAAATTCTTTTTTACACTCCTTACAAAGCGCAAAATCACTTAACATAGGCGTGCTTTTTGTATTCTTTAAAGAAGGAGTAATGCTAAAATTCTCATAGTTTGAAATAGAAATTCGGGTCATTATAAGCTTATCTATTCTTGCTAAAGGTGGAAGATGATTTTTTAAATTTTCTATGAAATTTTCACATTCTTTTTGAGTACAAGCAAGGATGATTTCTACCCCAAAACCATCATTTCTTACCTCTCCAAAAAGCTTTGATTTCAAAGCTAGTTCATAAACTAAAGGGCGAAAACCTACCCCTTGAACTAGACCTGAGATTTTAATCTTATACCCTAAGTGGCACATCGCTTAACTGACAATTTTTAAGATGTTTTAAAGTATTTTTAAGCAAAGATTTATGTTCAAACAAAGATCCACTTATAAGTGCTAAATCACTTTGCTTTTTCTCTCTTAATTCATCATAAGTATCACGCAAGAAATAAGCCAAACTCTCAATCGCTCCATAAGCGATATTAGCACTATCCACACCTGCTAACATAAAACTCATAGCAGATCTTAAAGTTCTTGTATAATCAAAACTTTTATCTTCTTTCAAACGATAATCAATCTTTACTCCACGAGGCATTTTTGACTCATCAGCGATTTTTAAAAGCTCACTAGCACTCTCTTGTAAATTTTTACCCAAATTTAGCACTCTTCCTACCAAGCCAAGCAAGGAATAAAAATTGTTTTGAAGTTCAAAATTTTCATCTAAAAGAGGAAATTCCTTGCTAAAATTTTCTAAAAGCCTTGCACCAATTTCATCTTTTTTAATCTCATCATAAAGCTCTTTGCTGTGTTTTGGTAAGGAAAGTTTAAGTAAATTAAGCTCTTTGTTGATAAGCAAAATATCTTCATCATCTTTACTTAGCTCTAAAATAAAAGCCTTTTCTTTATAACGGCTTACAAGATAAGAAATTCTTGCCATATTTTTATCTTCTTTAGAAAAAATAAGCTCTCTTGCCTTAGCATTGATAAATTCAAAGCCTTCCAAAACCACCACTTGCTCATCTAAAGCACTGATATAAAAATCTTTTTGATATTCTTCTATCTTTTTTATGCTTAAAAATTTATATTCATTTTTAAAAAGTTTTAAACCTAAAGCAAAGCAAAACAAATCCCTAGCAAGTCTGATTTTAAAATCATTAAAATCAAGATTGTGATTTTTTCTAAACATAGCATTAAGCCTTAGCTTCATCAAAGGTTTTTCCAAACTTGCAAGAAGTTTTAAATTTTCATTTGAACAAACAAAAACTGAATTTATAGCTTTAATATCACAAGGAAGTAAAAAATCTCCTATAAATTTGTTCTTAAACAAAGAAAATTCATAAATACCATTTTTATCTTTTAAATAAATCTTTTTTTCTTGACTTAACAAATCAAAAGCAAGATTTAAAAAAATATTGAAATTTTCTTCATTGATTTTTTCAAATTCTGATAAATTGCTTGAAAATTCACACTCACAAAACACGCCCCATTCGTTTTTGTTTAAAAGTTTTTTTTCTTGATAAGCATTAGAATTTAAATGAGTAATATAAGAAAATTTCGAAAATTCTTTATCTTCTGGTATACAAGGGCTAAAATCCTGCCCCGCTTTTACATCAAATTTTTTCAAAAAAACGCTATGACTCATGAAATTCAAAGAATCACAAAAAGTCTTTAAATTTTCTTCATCTGCATCGATAGAAAAATGATAAGTATTTTCTTCTTTACTAAGGGTGTAGTTATAATTTTTCGCATAAAAACGCAATAAATATTCAAAAATATCATTATCCGCATTATAAATAAAATCAAAATCCAAAGTCATATTATGCCTTTTTTGAAAAATAAACTATAAATATAACATTTTTAACTTAAAAATTCTTTCTCTCTTTGCCTAAAATCACTCATAAAATACTCAATAAAATCGTAAAATTCTTTACTATGATTGGGGAATTTTAAGTGGCATATTTCATGCAAAATCACATATTCAATAGCCTTTAAACTCTTTTGAATGAGTTTTAAATTTAAATTAACATAAGCTTTATTGTGATTACATGAACCCCAACGCGTTTTCATATTTTTAATGCTTAAATGCGTGTAAAATAAACCTGTTTTTTGACTCCATTTTTTAAGATAAAAAGTAAAAATCTTTTTAGCATTTTGTCTTAAAAATAAATCTAATTTTGCTTTATTTTGACAAAGAATTTTATCTTTATTAAAATAAGTTTTTTTGGCATTTACATCAAATATAATTTTATATTTTTTAGCTAAAAAGATTAACTCATCATCTTTTAAGGCTTTTTTTTCAAATCTTTTTTTTGCCTCATTCATCCAAGAACTTGATTTATCTAAAAACTCATAAACACTTTTAAAGGTGCAAAAATAAGGAATACTAAGAACAAACTCACCCCTTTCATTGAGCCTTAATCTTAAAGTTTTTATGCGTTTTTTAGAATAAAAATAGCACTCATCTTTATAAATAAATGATTTTAAACTAGAGCTTTGCCTTGCCATTTTTTACTTTTCCATCTGTATGAATTTACCATTCCACGCAAAAACTCATCTGCACAAAATCCTATCCAAACCCCTAAAATTCCAAGATTAAAATGAAAACAAAGCACATAACCCACAGGTAAAGATACCCCCATCATAAAAACAAGTCCGCTAAAAAATGGAAACTTAGCATCGCCACTTGCACGCAAGGAATTCACCATAACTATATTAAAAGTGCGTGAAATTTCAAGAAAGATTGAAAGAGCAAATAAAGGTATCATTAAATTTTTTAACTCTTCTTTAAGCCCTAAAATTTGCATAGTAAAATCTTGAAAAAGATAGTTCAAAAGTGCCACTAAAGCACTTGCCACCACACTAAAATACAAAGCACGCCAAGTATGTTTATAAGCGATATTTTCATATCTAGCACCGATTAATTTACCTACTATAATTTCATTAGCTATGCTCGTAGCTTGTCCTATAAGCATGATAAGCATTGAAATTTGAAAATAAATCGTTTGTACACTCAAGCTTGCTTCACCTAAGCTTGCTACAAAAGCAAAGGCTATAGTGTATTGGACTATCCACAAAAGATTTTCCCCTGCTGAAAATCCTCCTATATTTAAAACCTTTTTTAAAACTTCTTTTTCAAGTTTTATCATTTCTTTGATTTTAAGATGAATTTTAAGTTTATAAAAAAGTATCACAAGTAAAGCCACTATAGCAACAATACGAGCAAAAATATTACTAAGCCCTACTCCAAAAAGTTCTGATTTTGTATAATGCAAAACATAATAATTTCCACAAATTACCACTATATCCATCAAAAAGCCTATAAGCATGACCCAATAAGCCATATTATAAACCCTTACAATAGCCGCTAAAACAATTCCTATGGCATCAAAAAACAAACAAATTGCAAGCATATGCAAGTAAATTTCGCTATCTTTGAGCAATTCTTGTGGGATTTTTAAAAGATAAAGCAAATACTCCCCGTGCCATAAAATAAGCACACCGCATACAAAGCCTAAAAGTGCATTTAAAAACAAACTTTGATGAATAACTTTTCTTGCTAAAACTTGATCTTTTGCACCAATTGCTTGTGCGATCACCACACTACAACCCACACTTAAAAATGAAAAAATAGTGATAAAAAGATCTAAAATTTGATTTCCAGCACCCATAGCACCGACAAGAAAATTAGAATAATGCGACACCATAGCGGTATTGATAATCACAGTTAAATACTTAGAAAGCAAATCCCAAAATATAGGAAAACTAAGTCTTGTTAAGGAGAATTGTTTTTTTGCCATGATTAATGCCTTATTAAAGATAAAAGGCAAATTTTAACAAATTTTTCTTAAAATAAAACCGCTAAAAATAGCGGTTTTATTATCCAAAAGCACCGCTTAAGTAAGCCTTGGTTTTTTCTTGTTTTGGATTTTCAAAAAATTCTTTACTTTCACCAAATTCTATAAGCTCACCTAGGTGAAAAAATGCAGTATAATCAGCCACGCGTTTACCTTGTTGCATATTATGCGTAACCATGATCATAGAAAGATTATGACTTAGTTCTTTTAAGAGCTCTTCTATAACACCTGAGCTAATAGGATCTAGTGCGGAAGTTGGCTCATCTAAAAGCAAGAGCTTAGGTTTTATTGCTAAAGCTCTTGCGATACAAAGGCGTTGTTGTTGTCCGCCTGAAAGAGCTAGGGCATTTTGCTTTAATTTATCTTTAACCTCTTCAAAAAGCCCTACTTTTTGCAAGCAATCCACCACTAAAGCTTCTTCTTCATCTTTGTTTTTAATCATACCATGAAGTTTTGGTGCATAAGAGATATTTTCATAAATGCTTTTTACGAAAACATTAGGTTGTTGAAAAACCATGCCTACATTTTTACGCAAAGCTACTACATCTTGATTTTTAACATCTTTTCCTTCAATTTCCACTAAACCATCGATTTTTGCGATTTTATCATTCATTCTGTTAAAACAACGCAAAAAAGTGGATTTACCACATCCAGAAGCACCGATGAGTGCGGTAATTTTGTTTTGTTCTATTTGCATATTGATATCAAATAAAGCTTGTTTTTTTCCATAAAATAAATTTAAATTTGTTGTTTTTGCTATCACTTTAATTTTCCTTGAAAATATTTTCTTAATAATATCGCACTAAGATTTAACACGACTAAAAGCCCTAAAAGCACAATAATACCCGCTGCTGTTCTTTCTAAAAATGCACGCTCTGGCATAGCCGACCATGAGTAAATTTGAGCAGGTAAAACGCTAGTTGGATCAAAAATAGAACTAGCTACATCAGGGATAAATGCTATCATACCGATAATCATCAAAGGTGCAGTCTCTCCTATAGCTTGAGCTAAAGTCAAAATAGAACCTGTTAAAATCATAGGCATAGCCAAAGGCAACATAATGCCCTTTACCATTTGAACCTTTGTCATGCCTAAGGCATAAGCGGCGTTTTTCATGTTAATGTCCACACTTTTTAAAGCCGCTTTGGTTGAAACAATGATAATAGGTAAACTCATGATCGCCAAAGTAAGCCCACCCACTAAAGCACTTGAGCGAGGCATTCCAAAAAGATTGATAAACACTCCAAGTCCTAAAAGTCCAAACAAGATACTTGGAATACTTGCAAGGTTGTTAATACACACTTCTATAAAATGTGTAAGGATATTTTGTGGCGCAAATTCTTCTAAGTAAATTGCCGCTGCAACGCCTATAGGAACACTCACAACCATACAGACAAGCATAACAAGCAAAGTCCCTACAACTGAAGATAAAATTCCTGAATTTTCAGGAGATTTTGAGTCCCCATTTAAAAAGAAATTGCTATTAAATTTAAGCTCTATCTCGCCTTTTTGCACAAGATCATCGACTAAAGTTCTTTGTTTTTCACTAAGGCGATTATATTTTTGCTTCATATATTGATCCACTTCTGAATTTGCCAAAAGCCAAGTTTTTTCAGTGATTTGCCCTGTTCTTATCTTTCTTTGCTCAGCGCGAGATAAAAGATCATAAGCAGGAGAATTTCTATTAGCCTCTACAAAAATATAGGTTTGCTTAAAAGCAGGAAATCCAAGATAAGCCACACTTCCTAAAAAGATACAAAGAAAAATTAAATTAATATAAAGCCCCATTTTACAAAGTCTTTTAAAAGACTTTGAAGCTTTTTGTCTTTTTTTAAAAAGTTTTTTCATAAATTTTTCCTTTTGTGAAAGCGATTGATGAGATAAACGCTAAACATATTGATGATTAAAGTGATGATAAAAAGCACCAAACCTAAAGAAAAAGCACTCAAAGCCAAAGAACTATCAAAAGCTTGATCTCCACTTAAAGCTTCTACGATTTTTACCGTTACTGTTGTCATATCTTCTAAAAAATTCATCGTTAAATTTGGACGCAAAGAAGCTGCCATTACCACTATCATAGTTTCGCCTAAGGCTCTTGAAAGTCCTAAAAGACAAGCTGCAACTATACCAGGAATAGCCTCAGGTAAAATCACAGCAAAAACCACTTCTTTTTTTGTCATACCTAAAGCATAAGCGCCATTAATCCTTTTCTCGCTTACTGCTTCAATACAATCTTGAGATAAAGAAGCCACTATAGGTACTATCATGATCCCCATGATAAAACCTGCGCCTAAAGCACTTTGAAAACTTGCTTGTATGCCAAATAAAGAAAAAAACCACACTATAAAAGGCGCTACAACTATAGCCGCAAAAAATCCAAAAACAACAGTAGGAATCCCTGCAATGATTTCTAAAATAGGTTTTAAGTAATTTTTAGATTTTTTGCCAGCAAAAACACCTAAATATATAGCACACATAACCCCTAAAGGTAAAGCCGTTAGCATAGCAATCAATGAAATATAAAAAGTTCCCCAAAAAAGCGATAGCGCTCCAAAAACACCTTGTTTGCTCGTGCCATCTGCATTCATAAAAGCTGCATCAGCCGCCCACTGACTTGAGAATAAAAAGGTAACAACACTTTCTTTTTGAAAGAATTTTAAAGCTTCAATTAAAATTGTAAGCATGATAGCAAAGCTTACTATCACGCTTACAAAAGCACATAAAAAAAGTGCAAATTTGATTATTTTTTCTTTTAGCAAAGTTTTTCCTTAAAAAACTTTTCCAGCTTTTACAAGCTCATCATTTAAAATTTTTCTATCTTCTACATGTTTTTGAGAAGCTTTTAATTTATCATCACTTAAAGGAACAAGTCCTATTTTTTCAAGCTCTCCACCACTTTTTGCCAAATCATCACTCATATAAATTTTTGCAAATTCAAAGGCTTCTTTTGGATTTTTCTTAGCATTGATATAAATAAACAAACTTCTTGCAAGTTCGTATTTTTCATCTGCGATGCTTTCTTCGCTTGGCGTAACACCATCGATATTAGCAGCATTGATTTTGTCCGAATTGCTCACCAAAAAGCTATAACCAAAAATTCCAAAAGCATCTTTATCAATAGTAAGTTTTGAAACGATTAGATTGTCATTTTCGCCACTTGGGATATAAGCACCATCTTGGCGTATGGTTTTATACTCACCTTTATACTCAGGAATTTTTTTAGACACATCACTCATTACAAGCTCTTCTATAGTATCTCTTGTTCCTGAACTTGATGGTGGACCATAAACACTAATTTTACGATTTGGTAAATTTTTATTGATTTGATTCCAGTTTGTATAAGGATTTGGTATAAGTTTTCCATTTTGTGGAATTTCTTTTGCTAATGCTAAGAAAAGTTCTTTTTTTGTGATATTTAATGGAGCATTGGTTTTATTTTGAGCTAAAACTATACCATCATAGCCTATCATAATCCCTACTATGTCAGTTACTCCTGCTTTTTTGCAAGTTTCAAATTCGCTTAATTTCATAGGTCTTGAAGCATTAGAAATATCAGTAGTTCCTTCGCAAAATACCTTAAATCCACCCCCTGTTCCCAAGCTCTCTACTATAGGAGTTTTTGTATTTTTAATCGAAGCATATTCTTCAGCTACAAAAGAAGTAAAAGGATACACAGTCGATGAACCTGCGATTTTTAAATCTGCTGCATTTAAAGCACCACAAAGTGCAAAACTTGCCACACTCAAAGATAGAATTTTTTTCATTTTTTCTCCTTAACTTTAAAAAAGTAATGGAAGTTTAAAAAAACTTGGAAACATTTTGGAAACATTTTTTATTTTGTATTTTTCTTAAATATAATTTTTAACTATCAAAAAATTTAGCTTGTTTTTAAAAAAATAATATATCATTATAAAACATTTTAAATTTTAATAAGGAGATAAGAATGCTTTCTAAAGAAGTTGTAAAATTACTCAATGAACAAATAAACAAAGAAATGTATGCAGCAAACTTATATCTTAGTATGAGTTCTTGGTGCTATGAAAACAGTCTTGATGGAGCTGGAGCCTTCTTGTTTGCACATGCAAGCGAAGAAAGCGATCATGCTAAAAAGCTTATCACTTATCTTAATGAGACAGATTCTCATGTAGAGCTTCAAGAAGTAAAACAGCCTGAACAAAATTTCAAATCTTTACTTGATATTTTTGAAAAAACCTATGAACATGAGCAATTTATCACAAAGTCAATCAATACTTTAGTTGAACACATGCTAACACATAAAGACTATTCTACTTTTAATTTCTTACAATGGTATGTAAGCGAACAACACGAAGAAGAAGCACTTTTCCGCGGTATAGTTGACAAGATTAAGTTAATCGGAGAACATGGAAATGGACTTTATTTAGCTGATCAATACATCAAAAATATTGCATTAAGCAGAAAAAAATAATCTTTGCCCTACTATGGGCAAATCTCGCTTTGGATTGAAGGTATGACTTATTTTTCTCTAGAATTTAGTATTTTAATGATAGCTTTTTTTGCTATTTATTGGACTTTTAAAAATGATTACAAAATACAAAATATTTTAATTTTAATTTTCTCTTATATTATTTATATTTTAATCAATCCTTATTTCGCCTTGGTTTTATTTATATATACCTTTTTTATACACTATTTTGCCTTGCTAATTTTTGTGCGTCGCAAGCGTTATATTTTCGCTACTTGCATGGCTTTTATTATTTTAAATTTATGTTTTTTTAAATACTTTCCTAGCATCAAAGGAAGTGTTGATGAGATATTAAATTTTTTCGGTTTAGAATTTTTAAATATTGATTTAGTATTACCAATAGGAATTAGTTTTTATACCTTTACTTCTATCACTTATCTTGTAGAAGTTTATCAAAAACGCCGTTTAGAAAGTTTTTTAAATTTAGCAACCTTCTTATCATTTTTTCCAACACTACTTTCAGGGCCTATTATGCGAAGTTCTTTTTTCTTTGAGCAAGCCTATCAAAAACGCGAATTTAAACATGCAAATTTAATCATCATCTTGCTTGTTTTTGGTATAGTTAAAAAAGTTTTAATAGCCAATTACCTTGGAATTTATGCTAAAAGTATTTTAGACTTTCCACAATCTTATAATTTCATACAACTTTTAAGCGCAATTTACGCCTATGCGATTCAAATATACTGCGATTTTAGCGGATATGTTGACTTAGTTTGTGCTTTTGCTTTAATGCTAGGTTTTACCCTTCCGCCTAACTTTAACATGCCTTATCTTGCAAAAAACCTAAAAGATTTTTGGGCTAGATGGCATATCAGTCTTTCAACCTTTATAAGAGATTATATCTATATACCTTTAGGGGGCAATAGAAAAGGAATGCCACGCACTATAGTTAACATACTCATCGCTTTTATACTTTCAGGTATATGGCATGGCAATACACTTGCTTTTATTGTTTGGGGTTTATTGCATGGTATTGGCATAGTTTTTATACATTTGCTAGCTTTAAGCAAATTTAGTTTACAAAAAATTCCAGCTTTAGGAAGATTTTTAACCTTTCAATTTGTATGTTTTACTTGGATTTTCTTTTATTATAGCAAAAATCTAGAAGATGCAATAGAATATTTTAAAGCTTGTTATTATAATTTCTTCCAAATTCCATCTTATAACGATATTTATATGTTGGTTGCTTTTGGGGTTCTTTTTATGATCTATCCTTTATTTATTAATTTTAAAGAATATTGCATTAAGATTTTAAATCTTACTCCATTTTTGCTAAAACCTTTTATCATAGCTTTTATTTTACTTTTGGTTTTTGCTTTTATGCCAGATGGAATTCCTGATTTTATTTATTCGAGTTTTTAGATGAGTGTAGTTAGATTTTTCTTCATTTTGATTATAGTGCTTGGCTTGGTTGTTGTAGTTATGAATCAGAGCATTAGCTCTTATATAGAACAAAAATATCATTTTGCATTCTATCCTCATAATGATCTTTTAAAAGAAGCCAATGGCTTCAAAATTAAATTAGAACAAATTCGTGCAATTTTAAGCAACGAACCCTTGCCTCAAACCAATGAAGAAACTACAAATCAAGAAAGTAAATCAACAGATGAAAACTTAAGTAAAATAGATAAAGTTTCAAACGCTTTAGAAAATGATGAAAACACTTCCCATAAAGAAACAAATCTAACCTTAATCCAAGATGCAAATATTAGTTTTATCGATAATACTAAATTAGAACTGCAAAATGGAGATGAGTTTTTATTTATCGGAGATTCTTTAATGCAAGGTGTTGCAATAGCCTTAAATAGAGATTTAAGAAATTTAAATCTTAAGGTAACCGATCTTAGTAAACAAAATACAGGCCTTTCTTATAAATCCTATTTTGACTGGTCAAAAGCGACTAATGAAGCTTTTGTTAAAAACTCAAATATTAAATATCTTGTTGTTCTTCTTGGCGCTAATGATCCTTGGGATATTAAAAAAGGAGGAAATTACCATCGTTTTGGCTCCCCTTCTTGGATAGATATTTATACAAATCGTGTAGATGAAATCATTAAAATCGCTAAAAAACATAAAGCTAAAGTTTTTTGGTTTGAAATCCCTCCTGTAAAAAAAGAAGATTTGAACAAAAAAATACAAGTGCTCAATAAAATTTACAGCGATGAAATTCTTAAAAATAAAGAAATTTTTATCAATACTAAGCTATTTTTTAGTGTCAATGATGAATACTCAGCTTATATAAAAGATGAAAACAATAGAAGTATAAAAGTAAGAACAGATGATGGGGTTCATTTTACTCCAAGTGGCGCAAGAGAAATGTCTAAACTTTTATTAGAACACATAAAACTTAAGGAAGAAAATGCTAGTAAATAAATTTAAAATTATCTTATTGTTTTTTATTATTTTTACTAGCTCTTATGGACAAAATTTAAATACAAATGACACAATAGACTCTATACTCAATCAAAACAAAAATCACTCTGCTTTAACAAGTTATGTATCAAAAAAAGATCTTAAAAATCTAGAAAAAAAATTAGAAAAAAATCAAAACATAGGAATTAGAATTTATGGAGATTCTCATATGGCGGCTGATTTCTTTCCGCGTGTCATAAGAGGATATTTAATCCGCTCTAACTCTATAGGTTTTGCCTATCCTTTACAGCCTAAATATCAACAAAATCTTAATCTTGTTTATTCTTATAAAAACTTTGAAATTTTAAACTCAAGAAATCCTGCTAATGCTGGACATAATTTTCCACTAGGTGGGATAATAGCCAAAGCAAAAATCAAAGGCGCAAAAATCAACCTTGATACAACCTTAGATAAAAAAAAATTCAAGATAGGATTTTTATTTAAGGCCAAACAAAATACCAATGCTTTTAGCATCAAAGATGCAAAAAACCAAAGCTATGAGTTAAGAACTACACAAATTAACAAATGGTCTTATAAAGAACTAGAACTTGATCTTCCTTTGCAAATTTCAGCCTTGCAAAAGGATGCTGAGCTAGGAGGATATTTCATCACAAATAAAGATAATAATGTTTTCTTAGATACCATTGCAATCAATGGTGCCAAAAGTGATTTATGGCTCTCTTGGAATCAAACAGTTGTAAAAAAAGAACTAGGACTTTTACACAATGATTTAATTATTCTTGCCTATGGTTCTAATGATGCACTCTTTAAAGGGTTTGAAAAACAAAAATTCAAAAATAATTTAAAAAAATGGATTAGTATTTTAAAAACTTACAATAAAAACGCTGTTATCATGCTAATCTCTCCACCAACTGTAGTTCAAAAACAAGGTAAAAACTACAAGCTTGCTCCTGATTTTTTTACCATACGCAAAGCATTATATGAAGTTGCTAAAGAAGAAAAAACTCTTATTTTTGATATGCATCAGTTTATGCAAGATAGTGGAGGAAAAAACAAATGGATAGAACAAAAGCTTTCGCTCAATGATGTACATCTTACTATAAAAGGCTATGAGCTGATGGCTAAAAAGTTACTCGAGGATTTAAAAAATATCATTGATTATTAAATTTAATACTTAGGAAATTCTAAGTTTTCATCATTAAAACTTAAAGCTGTGATTTGATAGTAAGAATTAATGGTTTTTAAAAGATTAAATCTAGCTCTTAAAAATTCTTGCTGGGTAGAATTTAAAGTATTGTTTGCATCCAAATAATCTTTTAATTCACTTTTTCCTAAAATATATTTTTCATAATACGCCTTAGTGATAAGCTCTTGTTTAATGTTAATACTTTGCAAATTTTGCAAAAGTAAGGTGTTACTTTGATAATCTTTATAATTTAACGCAAATTCATTCATCGCACTTTGCAAAGCCTGTTCATAAGAAATTAAAAGTTGCTCATAAGTAAATTGTGAAATTTTGATATTTTGCTTTACTCTACCATAATCTAAGAAAGGTAAAGAAATCTTAACATTGCCATTTAAAATTTCAAATTTAAAACTATCATCGATTTTTTTATCACTTCCGCTTAATGCTCCACCTAAAGAAATACTAGGCAAAATAGATTTTTGCATGGAAGAATAATCCTTAAAGGCTGATTTTAAGTTATTGAGTTTAGATCTCACATCTGCACGGTACGCTAAAGCTTTTAAAGGTATATTAAAATCAGGACTTAAGGTTTTAAAATCATTTAAAGATAAAGTTTTAAAATACTCTATGTAAGCAAAACCTTCTTGCTTTGCCAATAAATCTTGTAAATTTTTTATGAGTAAATTACGATTTTGATCATTGCTTAATAAATTTTGTTTAGCTCTTAATAAGCTTTGTTCTATGTTTAAAAGATCTAATTCTTCTATTTTTCCAAGCTTGTATTTATAACTATAAAGCTCTTTCATTTGTTCTAAATTTGAAAGATAAGCTCGAAGCAATTTATCTACATCGTTAAAATAAGCCAGCTCAAAAACATCATTTAAAGCTGTATTGATCATGCTTATTTTTAAATTTTCAAGATCATAAGCACTTGCTTTTGCACTAAATTCACTCGCACTTGCACTATCTCTTAATTTTCCATAAATATCAAGCTCATAGCTTAAATTTAAAGAATGATTGAAATTTTTACTTTGTTTGCCTGAATTTAAATCTTTATCCACACCAAAACCCAAATTTCCACTTAAAGTCGGATATAAATCATAATCAATCAAATCGGCTCTAGCCAAAGCTGAAAGCAAAGTTTTTCTAGCAATATTAATATCGCTATTATTCAATAAAACAAAATTTAGGAATTCATTTAATTTTGCATTATCATAGGATTTATACCAATCATAAGTGAGATTTAAATCTTTCATTTGTTCTTGAGTTAAATCAACTTCTTTAGGCAAGCTAAGTTTTGCACCACAAGCACTCAAGAAAAATGCTAAAAAAATGCTAAGTATTATTTTCATATCATTCCTTTGATAATGCACTAATAGGATTTAAATTTGCTGCATTTCTTGCAGGGAAAAAACCAAAAACCACACCGATAAACATAGAACTTAAAAGTCCCAAAAGCACAGAATAAGCATTTAAAATCATAGGAAAATCCGTACTTAAAGTATTAAAAGCAAAAATAACAAAAATCGATAAAATCACACCTAAAATCGCCCCTATAGTACAAATCATAACCGCTTCGATTAAAAACTGCATCATAATATCTTCTCTTCTAGCCCCTATAGCCATGCGTATGCCTATTTCTCTTGTTCTTTCGCTCACAGAAACAAGCATGATATTCATCACTCCTATACCCCCAACAATCAAAGCAATCACAGCCACACAAGCTGTAAGTATCGTTGTAGTGCGTTTATTTGCTGTAATAGCTTGCTTAAAGGTGTCAGAATTAAAAGTAAAAAAATCCTTTTGTCCGCGTTTAATTTCTAAAATTCTTATAATAGCATTTTCAGCCAAAGTTGAACTCACATCATCTTTAACCTTAACTATGATTTCACGCAAATTTCTATCTCCTGTAAGCTTATTCATCAGTGTTGTATAGGGTATATAAAGACGCACTACATTATCTTCTATAGGTTTGTCTGTATCTTTTTGTAAAACTCCTATGATCTTAAAAGGTTGAGAATTAAAAAGCACCACACGACCTAAAATATTTTCACTTTTTTCATCAGGAAAAAGATTTTTTTTAGCATTAAAATCCAACACAGCAACATTGGTACTATTTTTTACATCATCATTATTTAAAATTCTTCCCGCATCTATCCTTAAACCTTCTATAGCAAAATTATTTACCCCCACTCCTTCAGCTCTTGCACTTAAAGAAATATTGGTATAAGTTGCCACACCTGAAGTATTTGAATGAGCATCCACTGCTTCTAAATATTCTAGAGATCTTAGCGTTTCTAAATCGCTAAAATTAAGCCTTGTTTTACCTGAACGCAAATCTCCAAAACCCCTTCCAGGACGAATTTCAATAGTATTTGTTCCAAGTCTTGCAATGGACTCAAGCACCTTAGCTTGAGAACCCAATCCCAAAGCTACAACACAAACTACAGAAGCAATACCTATGATGATTCCAAGCATAGTTAAAATAGAACGAAGTTTGTGTGCAAGTATGGAAGAATAAGCTATCTTAAAACACTCAAAGGCTTGATTTTTAAGCAAAGTAAGTGTTTTTTTCTCTTTGGGAATTGTTTTTAAAGTGAGTTTTTCTTGAGCTTTTTCCTTTTTAGTATCACTTAAAATTTCTCCATCTTTAATCTCTATAACCCTTTTAGCTTGTGCTGCAATTTTTGGATCGTGAGTTACTAAGACTATAGTATGACCTTGTGCGTTAAGTTTTTGTAAAATTTCAAGCACCATAATACCACTTTTACTATCCAAAGCTCCCGTTGGCTCATCAGCCAAAATAAGCTCTCCGCCATTCATCAAAGCTCTTGCTATAGAAACGCGTTGTTGCTGTCCTCCGCTTAATTCATTCGGTTTAGAATCTAACTTATGAGCTAGTTCTAAATCATTTAAAAGTTTTTTAGCATTTTGACTTCTTTCTTGTAAATTTTTTCCCGCATAAACTGCAGGTAAAGAGACATTTTCTTTAGCACTCAGCAAGCTTAAAAGATTATATCTTTGAAATATAAAGCCTATTTTTTCACGTCTTAATCTTGCTTTTTCATCATTATTAAGTTTAGTGACTTCATACTCATCAAAAACATAAGTTCCACTACTTGGTGTATCTAATGTTCCTATGATATTCAAAAGTGAAGTTTTACCACTTCCACTTTGTCCTATAATGGCAACAAATTCACCTTTTTCTATACTTAAACTTACATTTTTTAAAATGGCATTTTCGCCTATATTTTTGCAAATATTTTTAAGAAAAATCATTAAAATCTCAACTTCATTTTAGGAGCTAAACCATCAGCACTTGAGCTTACTATCAATTCTTCATTTTCATTTACACCTTCTAAAATTTGAGTGTTGATAGAATCTTTAATGCCAAGTTTGACATATTTTTTAACAGCTTTTTGATTTTCTAAAATTTCAACATAATAGCCTTTTGGATCGCTTTTAATTGCATAAGTTGGCACTGCTAAAACAGCCTTTACACTTGCTACGACAATTTCATTTTGTATACTCATACCAATACGCAAAAAATCATCTTTATTAGGTACATAAAATTTTGCGTAATAATAAATAGCATTTGATGAGCTTGAGCTTGAAGAACTCGAACTTGATGAGCTTGAGCTTGTACTAGAATCACTCACTTCAGTATCAGCTGGATCTATACTTGCAATAGTAGCATGATAAGTTTTTTGAGGATCATTAAGCAAAGAAAAATCAAGCTCTGTTCCTACTTTTATCTTACTCACATCAGCCTCTGCTATTTCCATTCTTACTTCCATTTCGTCTAAATTAGCTATACGGACTATAGTAGGAGTGTTTTGATTAGCATTAACTGTTTGTCCTTCATCTACAGCTACATTAATCACAACACCATCCATAGGAGCAGTAATGGTTGTATAACCTAAATCTTTTTGTGCATTTTTAAGAGTGATTTCAAGCTGAACTACTTGAGCATTAAGCTCTGCAACATTGGCTTTTAAAGTATAATAATTATTTTTTTGAGTTTCTAAATTTTCAAGAGAACTTGCTTTAGCTGCATAAAGTTTTTGCTCTCTTTGATATTGCTTATTCGCAATCTCAAGGGCAACTTTTTTACTCTCTAAATTAGCCTTAGCGCTTTCAAGCTGAGCTTTTGTAATATCTAAATCGTTTTGTTGTTTATCTTTGTCAATTTGAGCGATCAAATCACCTTGCTTTACATGAGTTCCCACATCCACATAAAGTTTTATAATTTGTCCGCTAACTTGAGCACCTACATCGACTTGATCTTTGGCATATACCTTTCCTACTGCCTCTATGGTTTGAGATATATCTTTTTTTTGTATTTTTTGAGTTAAATAGCTGATTTTTTCATCATTATTAAAAAAAATAAAATAAGCCCCAACACTTCCAAGTATTGCAATTAAAATGATTAAAACAATCTTCTTTTTCATAATAACAAATCCTAAAGAAAAATCAAGATTAAATTTTACTCATTTTTTGTGAATTTTTTGTGAATTTTTAATTCTATTTTATAAATTTAAAAATTCTAAAGCCATCATCACATCACCCTGCATTAAAACTTTTAAATTTTCATCATCCCAACAAAAAGTAGAACTATGGTGCAAAGCTGGATGATTTAAATCCTTTGAAATTCCAACAAATACATAAGCTCCCATTCTTTCTCGTGTTAAAAAAGCAAAATCTTCAGCCCCCATGTCAGGTTTAGAAGAAACAATGATATTTTCTTCTCCTAAGACCTTTGCAAAAGCTTTTCTTGCTATTAAAGCAGCTTTTTCATCATTAATCAATGGAGGAAATTCTTTAGTATATTTAAGCTTATAATCTCCACCATTAGATTTTGCTGTAGCAGCAGCCACTTCTTCTAGAGAACTTTTTAAAATATCTTGTGTTTTATCATTTAAAAAACGCACGGTTCCTTTTAAATAAGCATTTGCAGGAATAACATTATAAGTAGTTCCTGCACAAATTTGACCTACGGTAATCACCCCTGCTTCATAAGGGGCTAAACGCCTAGAAACAACACTTTGTATATTATTTACAAATTGCGTTGCCATAATTATAGGATCTATACAAGTGTGCGGATGAGCTCCATGTCCTCCTCTGCCAATAAATTCCAAATCAAAAATATCCGTTCCAGCCATCATTTCGCCACTTACAATTTGAGCAGTATTTTCAAGCAAAGGCCCCCATAAATGACAACCAAAAACTGTATCAACATAAGGATTTTCCAATATACCTGATTCTATCATAGGTTTAGCTCCACCGCTTCCCTCTTCTGCGGGCTGAAACATAAATTTAATCGTGCCACAAAATTCATCTTTGAGCTCATTTAATATCAAAGCAGCTCCCAAAAGCCCTGCTGTATGTCCATCATGTCCACATGCGTGCATCTTACCATCAATTTTTGAAGCATAGCTTAGATTAGTTTTTTCCTGCACAGGCAAAGCATCCATATCCGCTCTTAAAAGAACGCATTTTGGTTTTTTCTGACTCTTCTTTTTTCCTTCTATAGTAGCTAAAATTCCTGTTTTTGCAATATTTTTTTGATATTTAATGCCAAACTCATCTAAAATTTTACACACTAAATGAGCTGTATTTTCTTCTTCAAATTCAAGCTCAGGATGCATATGAATTTGATGTCTTAAATCAACTATTTTATCATAGTACTTTAGTGCTAAATTTTCAACCAGCTTATGCATTCTTTTCCTTAATCTAAATCTTTTATTTTCTCATCTGCTTTTTTACTGTCAAGTTTTTCCAAATTCGCCTCCATTTTTCGTATTTCTTCTTCTCCACTACGCACTAATTTGGTATCAATTTTGGAAAAATCTCCAGTTTTTTTATTTGGATATTCTACCTTAGAAAGTATAAAACGCAATAAATTTAATCTTGCTTTTTTCTTATCATCAGAAGAAATAATAGTCCAAGGACAAGTTGGAGTATTAGATGCTAAAAGCATAGAGTATTTAGCTAAAGTATATTTATCCCATAATTCTTGCGA
The DNA here is from genome assembly GCF_004378845.1 of Campylobacter sp. CH278. Taxonomy (NCBI): domain Bacteria; kingdom Pseudomonadati; phylum Campylobacterota; class Epsilonproteobacteria; order Campylobacterales; family Campylobacteraceae; genus Campylobacter; species Campylobacter sp. CH278. The sequence continues at coordinate 127,663 of NZ_RYXZ01000002.1, forward strand.
TTTTTGATCCACAGGAGATAATTTATATTGTTTAAGTGGATCACTTCGGCGTTTTTCAAAACGTTTTTTTTGCTCGTCTTTTGATACTGAAAAATAAAATTTAAAAAAAATAATATCACTATTTGAAATCATATTTTCAAACAAAGGCACTTCTCTTAAAAAATCTTTATGTTGTTGCGGTGTACAAAAACCCATAACCGGTTCTACTCCTGCGCGATTATACCAAGATCTGTCAAAAATCACAATCTCACCGGCTGAGGGCAAATGTGCTATATAACGCTGAAAATACCACTGTGTTTTTTCCACATCACTAGGTTTTTCAAGAGCCACAACGCGGCAACCACGCGGATTTAAATGCTCAATCAAACGTTTAATCGCCCCACCTTTTCCAGCCGCATCACGCCCTTCTATAAGTATAAGAACCTTTAAACCCTTGGCTTTAACATGATTTTGAAATTTCAAAAGCTCAATTTGCAAATTCTTTAAATCTTTTTCATATTCTATTGTACTTTTCTTTCTTTTAACAGAAACATAAATTTCATTCTTTTTAACAGCCGCTTGCGTTTTTGGAGAATTATTTTCTTGCATTTTCAAACCTTTATAAAGTATTTAAAGCAAATTTACCATAATAAATTATAATTGAAGCTAAAAATAAAGGAAAAAATAAGTTTTTAGGAAATTTATGCGTATTTTTGGTATTATTTTATTAAGTTTTTGTTTATGTTTTGCTTCTATATTGTCTTTAAATGAAGCTTTTAATGTAAAATCAAACTCTTATAATAACTCTATCTCAATTGATATTGAACTTGGAAAAGATATTTATCTTTATTCTAATAAACTTAAATTATATATAAACGAAAAAGATATAAGTTCTTTGATTAATCTACCTCAAAGTTCTACAAGAGGTAATGAAAATGTTTATTATCAAAAATTAAATTTAGCTTTGCCAAATTTATTACTAGAGCGCTTTGCAAAAAATACCACAAATTTAATCAAACTCGAATTTCAAGGTTGTTCTGAACAAGGCTTGTGTTATAATCCTCAAACTTGGTACTTTGATCTCATTTCTAAAAAAGATGCTTTTGAAATTTCAAAACCTTACAAAACTCAAAAAACAGATAAAAAAACTAAAATTGAATCTGAGGAAAGCTCTATAGCAAATTTTTTAGCAACAGATAACTTTTTTTGGATTTTGCTAAGTTTTTTTGGCTATGGACTTTTACTCTCCTTAACACCTTGTATTTTACCTATGATTCCGATTTTATCTTCTCTTATCGTAGCAAAAAGTAATGCTAAATTTTCAAAAAAATATAGTTTTTTTCTCTCTTTTATCTATGTTTTTTTCATGTCTTTAGCCTATGCTATTGCTGGAGTTATAGCAAGTTTTCTAGGAGCAAGTATTCAAGGAATTTTACAAAAACCTATTATTTTAATTCTTTTTGCTCTAATTTTCATAGCTTTTGCTTTTGCTATGTTTGGAGCTTTTCGTTTTGAATTGCCATTAAGATTTCAAACCTTTATACATAAAAAAAGCGAAAAAGGGAAAGGAGTTTTAGGTATAGCCATCATGGGATTTTTATCTGCTTTAATAGTAGGTCCTTGCGTAGCAGCTCCTTTAGCAGGTGCTTTAATTTATATAGCCAATACAGGCAATGCTTTATTAGGCGGTAGTGCGCTTTTTATCATGAGTTTTGGCATGGGTATACCTTTGCTTTTCATAGGCTTAGGATTAGGTTTTATTAAACCTGGTTTTTGGATGGAAAAAGTAAAAATTTTCTTTGGTTTTGTTATGTTGGCTATGGCTATTTGGATACTTTCTAGAATTATTGAAGAAAATTACATTTTAATTGCCTATGGAATTTTAGGTGTATTGTTTAGTGTTTTTATGGGAATTTTTGAAAAAAGTTTTACAATAATTTCTAAAATTAAAAAAAGTATTTTAATTCTTATTTTAGCTTATTCTCTAAGTATTTTCCTAGGGGGACTTTTTGGGGCTAAAAATTTCTTAAATCCTTTAAATTTCAATACTATATCTGCCTCAAAACCTGCTTTAAGCTATGATTATATCAACAATTTTGAACAATTAAAGCAAGAAATACAAACAAATACAAAGCCCATAATGCTTGATTTTACTGCATCTTGGTGTGAAAATTGCAAACTTTTAGATGAATTAACCTTTAGCGATGAAAGAATCATACAAAAAATGCAAAATTACAAACTTATCAAAGTTGATGTAAGCGAAAATAATAATGAACAAATTAAAACCATGAAAGAATTTAATGTTTTTGGCCCACCTGTTTTAATTTTCTTTGAAAATGGAAAAGAAAAATTAAAAATCACGGGTTTTATCAGTGCTGATGATTTATTAAAAAAACTAGAACCATGAAAATTCAAAGTTTGCAAATAGGAAAAATTAAAAACTATAAAAATTTCCAAAGCGCATTTATTAAAGATACTTACCTAGAAGAAACACAAATTGATTTTCTAGGTATTTTAGATGATCAAATAGCTGATAAAATTCATCATGGAGGCTACCATAAGGCTATTTTTGCCAACTCTTGTCAAAACTATCCTATATGGGAAAGATTTCTTAATAAAAAGCTAAATTTTGGCTCAATGGGTGAAAATTTGAGCATCGATGGGCTTTGTGAACAAAATGTTTGCATAGGTGATATACATCAAATTTCAAATGCAATACTGCAAGTAAGCGAACCTAGAAAACCTTGTGTAAAAATTTCTAAAATTCACAATAATTCAAATTTTACACATGAAATTTTTAAAACGGGCTTGAGTGGATGGTATTATAAAGTTTTACAAGTTGGACAAATACGAAAGCATGAAAACATTAAAATTTTAGAAAAAAATTCTACTTCACTTAGTGTATTTGAACTCAATCAACTTTTTTACTCCCCACATCAAGCTCTTAGACAAAATCCGATTTTATTAGATAAATTAGAAAAATTAAACTCTCTCATATCTCAAAATTGGCACGAAACGATACACAAACGCTTAAAAAATACTTACGATATAAGCTATATGGATAGCTTATAAGTTTTTAAAGTTATTTTTAGGTAAAATAATTCTTTTTCGAAAGGATAATCATGCAAAGACAAACATGGAGTAGCACACTAACTTATATTCTAACAGTTGCTGGAGCAACCATAGGATTTGGAGCAACTTGGCGTTTTCCCTATCTTGTAGGAGAAAATGGTGGCGGTGCTTATGTATTAGTTTTTTGTATAGCTATGATTATCATAGGCATTCCTGTTATTTTAGTTGAAAATGTCATAGGCAGAAAAGCGATGACAAATAGCGTAGATGCTTTCAAACAAAAATGGCAAAGTATTGGATATATGGGACTTTTAGGAAGCTTTGGCATAATGGCTTACTACATGGTACTTGGAGGATGGGTTTTAGTTTATATTTGGGAATTAACCCTAGGGAATTTTAGTCTTGCCAATGTAGTAAGCAAAGAATTTACTCATCAGTTTTTTAACGACAAAATAGCCTTCAATCCTTTAGAAGTTGGTATTTTTACCACTGTTTTTGTAATTATTAATTATATTATTTTAAAAAGAGGCATTATAGATGGTATAGAAAAATCCGTAAAATTTTTAATGCCTTTGTTATTTATCTGTCTTATTATTGTTGTAGGACGCAATTTAACCCTTGATGGAGCTATGGCTGGAGTTAAATTTTATCTTGAACCTGATTTTAGTAAAATTTTATCACCAAAACTTTTAATCGATGTTTTAGGACAAGTCTTTTTTGCTTTATCCCTAGGTTTTGGGGTAATGATAACACTTTCATCTCATCTTAATAAAAATGAAAATATGGCAAAAACCGCTATTTATACAGGGGTTTTAAATACTATCATAGCTGTTTTGGCTGGTTTTATGATTTTTCCAGCACTTTTCTCAGCGGGACTTGCTCCAGATAGCGGGCCTTCTTTGGTTTTTGAAACTTTACCTATAGCATTTTCTCATATCCATTTTGGCACCATTGTGTGTATTTTATTTTTTGTCTTACTCTTGATTGCAGCTTTAACCACAAGCTTGCCAATTTATCAAGTTATTATTAGCGTATTAGAAGAAAAAATTAAATATTCTAAAAATCTTTCTATTAACCTAACTCTAGGGTTTATCTTCATACTTGGCAATCTTCCTTGTATTCTAACTTATGGGCCTTGGCGTGACATTGTTATCATAAAAGGAAAAAACATTTTTGATAGTTTTGATTTCATTAGTGGAAATATTTTGTTTGTTTTAACTGCATTTTTTTGCTGCATTTATGTAGGTTGGATTTTAGGCAAACAAGAAAGTCTAAAAGAACTTAGCAATAACAATACACTTAAAAGTTCATGGTTTGGAATTTGGTTTTATTATGTAAAATATATAGTACCTTTGATTATTTTAATCATTTTTATCTATGGAATTTTAAACTAATTTTTTAAATTTATATCTCTCTAACATAGTGGAATTTCCTAAAATTCCACCTTGATGTATATAAAGCAATGGTTTTTTCCACTCTTGTTTTAATGCTATACTTAATCCTAAAATATCATACAACAAGTCAAATTCTATATTGCACTTTAACTTTAAATCCATATAAAGCTCATAAAATTCTTTATACGGCTTAGCAAAGTGATATTTTTTATCACTTGTTAAAAATTCTAAATTTGAAAAATCATAGCTTGGATCTAATGTTAAAATTTGTTTTTTAAGATATTTAATATCACCTACACAAGCGCAAGTAAATACTTTAAATTTAGAATACTTTGCCAAAAAAGCTGCCGAAGTGCCTGTACCCGAAGGTAAAAAAATATCAAAATCAAGCTTTAAACTTTGACTTTGCATTTGAATTTCTTGAGCAAGTTCCATATAGCCATATTGAGCTTCTAAATTAGCTATGCCTTGTTCTATAAAAATATCATCTTTTTTACACAAAGACAAAGCAAATTGCTTTAAGGATAAAGAATGGATATTTTCTACAAAATCAACACCATTTTCTAAAGCTAAAGCATAGTTTCCACAAGGATTATTCTTAAGAAAAGTAGAAATTTTTTCACAAGCAAAAACAAGCTTATATGATCTTTGTTTAGCAAAAATACTTAATGCCGCCAAAGCATTACTTTGGCTTCCTCCATAACTTACAAAAGATTGATTTTTAGGATATCTTTGATGGATATAAAAAGCAAGTTTCCTAGCTTTATTTCCATTAATTTCCCCTAATAAATCATCTCTTTTAATATAAAATTCAAATCCGTTAAAATTGATTTTTTGTATAGGACTAATTGTTTTAATGAAATTCAAAGAATTTTTCTACATCCTTTAAAGCATTATCATTTTTAATGCTAAATTTTATTTCTATGCGACGACTCTTATCCTTATCTTCAACTCCATTGACAAACACAGGATCTGAAAAAGAACGTCCACTTGCCATTAAAAGCTTTTGAAGTTTATCGCTCTTATAAAAAGTATAGATAAAATTCATCACCTCATAAGCTCTTTTTTGCGACAAATCTAAATTATAAATATAAGATCCATCACTATCAGTATGTCCTTCAATAATGATATTTTCAATGTTAGAAAAAATTTTTGGATCTTCAAGAATAGCATCAAAATATTCACTTAAGATTTTTCTCAAACTTGCCTTTGCCTCATTTTTTAACACATAAGAATCTTTATCAAAAAGTACTTCAGCAGGCAAAGAAATAGATCCTGTCTTTTCATCTATAGTGATATTATTATCAAGTTTGCTTTGTAATTCCTTGCTTAAATTTTCACGAATCAAACCAAGATTTTGCACCTTTTCTTTAGCTTTTTGAAAATCTTCTTGTAAATTTTTAAGCTCTTCATCTTTTTTCTCTAGTTGACCTAGTAAAATCAAAATTTGCTTATCTTTATTATCTAAAGTTGAGTTTAAATCTTTGCTTAACTGCTTGTAATTTGTAATATTAGCCTCTAATTCTGCTTTTTGAGAATTAGCAAGATTTAAAGCACTAGAAGCATTGTTTAAATCAGAACTTAGTTTAAACACTATGGCTTCTTTATTTCTAAGCTCTTCTTTGCTCTCCTCTAAGCGTGCCTCTTGTTTATTGAGATTGTCTTTGATTTCTTTTAAATCACTTTGAGTTAAAACATATTTTACAACAATAGCACCTATTAGCAAAATAAAAACAAACAGCAATCCTGCCATTAAATCAGCATAAGCTATCCAAAAATTGCTATCTTCTTTTGACTCATTTTTCATTTATTTTCTTTATCTTCGTTTTTTAGCTCATCATTGCTTTCTTGCTTAGATATTTCTGCTTGAATTTCATCTTGATTTTCTTCAGTCTTAGACTCTGAAAAATCTTCTATTTGTTTGGTTTCATTTTCTTTATTCTGATTTTCATCCCCAGAAAGCTTGCTCATCATTTGACTTGTTTCTTCATCAAGTGCTTTCATTTCTTTTTTAAGCTCATCCATCATTTTGATTTTAGCATCGATACTTTTTTCTTCTTCATATACTTCTTTAAATTTATGCATACCTTCAAACAAGCTTGCTTTAAATCCTTCAAAAACTTTTTCTTGACTTTCCAACATTGCTTTTTCATAAAGTTCAAAATTTTTACCAAAACGCTCTACTTTTTCATCGAATGCACTTAGCGTCTTATCAAGATGATGAATTTTATCACTACTGATATCGAGCAAGCGATTATATTGTTCTGACATTCTTGTATTGATTTCTTTTAAATTTTGATTGAGTAAACCTATACCATTTAACATTTCACTATAAAGCTTTCCAAGATCGCGTTGATCTCTTTGTGCTTTACTAAGCTCACCCATGGTTTGTTTGATGTGTTCACTACTTAATCTAATAGCCTTTTCTTCTACATTTAGCATATCTTGGAAAATACCAAATTTTCTATCAATAGCATGATCAAGCTCTGCAAAAAAATCATCATTACTAACTTGTTTAAAAATTGCTCCAATTTTTTCAAAATGTTGCAAACTCTCGGTTAAATATCTTTGATCAAGCTCTTCTTTTGTCCAAAAAAATCCACTTGTAGCGTTTTTTTGACGATTTAGCAAACGATCTATTTTACTTTTACCATATTTTTCAAAAAACATCCACCATAATGCAAGAAAAATTCCATAAATTGAAACATAAAAAGCAGTTCCTACTCCACTTAACAAATCTGCAATTTCTTGTTCTAAAGCGGCTGTATCACTAGAGCTAAAATTTGGCATTGAAAAAGCTATGCTGATAAAAGTTCCTAAAATTCCCATCATTGGAAAAATTGCCGAACCTATACTAGCAAAATTCTCATTTCTTGCACCTTTAATATATGTATAAGCAAAGTCATCAAAATTGGTATTTGATTTCGTGTCTTTCCCTATGGCAAGAAAATGCCTCATAATATGTCTTTTTAAAGCCTGTTTAAATTCATCTTTTTGTTGTTCAAAAATACTATACGCATACTCAGCACTATGTCTAGCAAAAATCAGTGCTGTAAAAAAAATCACACCTGTCATAATAACCGTATGCAATTCAACCTTAAAGTCAATTACATTAAAATAACCCAATAAAATCAAAATATAAAGAAAAGCTGGAATAAAAATAATTTTAAAATAAACCAAAGAACCTCTTGCGTCTTTGCCTTCAGGCAAAACAAGTTCTGAAATTTCATCTGATTTAATATCCATGAAACCAATACCTCATTAAAAATTTTATTTTAAAGATTGCTACTTAATTTGATAAAAATTTTTAAAACAAAATAAAACTAAGCCTTTAAAATGCTTAGTTTTTGTTTATACAGTTTAAATCTTCAAAAGCAATTTCAAGACGCTTTACCATACTTTCTTCACCGCTTCTTAACCAAACACGCGGATCATAGTATTTTTTATTTGGCTTGTCATCACCTTCTGGATTTCCAATTTGTCCTTGCAAATAAGCCCTATTTTTAAGTTCATATTCACGCACCCCATCCCAAAAAGCCCACTGGGTATCTGTGTCAATATTCATCTTAATTACGCCATAGCTTACTGCATCTTTAATATCTTTTAGCTCGCTACCGCTACCACCATGAAATACAAAATTTATAGGCTTATCGCTATTTAAAGCAAATTTATCTTTTACAAATTTTTGCGAATTTTTTAAAATTTCAGGTTGTAAACTAACATTTCCTGGCTTGTAAACTCCATGTACATTTCCAAAGCTTGCTGCGATTGAAAATTTATCACTAATTTTTCCAAGTCTTTCATATGCAAGTGCTACATCTTCTGGTTGGGTATAAAGCTTGGAATTATCAATGCCTGTATTATCCACTCCATCTTCTTCGCCACCTGTACAACCTAGTTCTATTTCAAGCGCGACACCTAAAGCATCAAGTTTTTGAAGATAAACTTCACAAGTGCTAAGATTTTCTTCTAAACTTTCTTCGCTAAGATCAAGCATATGAGAACTAAATAAAGCTTGTCCATGGGTTTTTTTATATTGTGCATTTGCCTCAATAAGCCCATCAATCCAAGGTAAAAGTTTTCTTGCAGCATGATCAGTGTGTAAAATCACAGGTACACCATAAGCTTTAGCAAGTAAATGCACATGTTTAGCCCCACTAATTGCACCTAAAACTTCTCCATTAGGACAATTTTTCCCTGCATAAAATTTTGCCCCACCATTTGAAAACTGGATAATAACTGGAGAGTTAACTTTTTTTGCAGCCTCTAAAACCGCATTAATAGAATCAGTTCCTACAACATTAACAGCAGGGATAGCAAAACCCTCTGCTTTAGCATAGTCATAAACTTTATTAAGCTCATCTCCGCTAATCACCCCTGCTTTTACAATGTCTAAAACACCCATTATTTATATTCCACTTTAGCACTATTTAAAAGATCTTGGCCTTTTTGATTGATAACTTTTTTAAATTCTTCAAATTTAAGTCCGTTTTCAATACCTTGTTTTACTTCATCAAATTTGATTTGACCTTTAGCCTGCGAATTTTCTTTTAAGATTACATGATAACCAAAATTCGTTTTTACTGGAGTTGTAGTAATAGTACCATTTTTAAGTGCGAAAGCAGCATCTGTAAAAGGCTTTACCATAGTTGATTGATCAAACCAACCAAGCTCACCACCTTGGTTTTTTGAACCTGGATCAATTGATTTCTCTTTAGCAAGCTCGCTAAATTTAGCATCTAGTTCTTTACCTTTTAAACCTTTAAGTTCGTTAATAATATCCTTAGCTTCTTTTTCTGTCGCTACTAAGATATGTTTTGCTTGCACTCTTGCAGGTTTTACATATTTGTCTTTATTTTGATCATAAAAAGCTTTAACTTTAGCCGCATCAATTTTAATAGTATTTAAAATTTTCTCTTGATAAACATTAACAAGTATTGCATCTTTTGCACGATCAAGTTCTTTTGTGTATAAAGGATCTTTTTCTAAATTTTGTTTTTTAGCATCTTGCAAAATTAAATCTTGCATAATATATTGCTGAATAAGAGCTTTTTTTTGATTATCTGGCAAAGTTTTAAAATCCTGTCCTCTAAGCATAGGGGCAAAAAATTCACTTACTTCTGTATCACTAATGCTCTTGCCATTAACAGTGGCTACTGTAGCTGCATTTACATTTAAAGCTACACCTGCAATCAAAGCTGCTGCGACTAAAGAAAATTTTTTCATTAGGTTTCCTTTTTAATAAAATGTATATAAAATCAATTATATCTAAACTTGGTTTAAAGCTAATTAACTAAAATTAAAAAATGAAAAGAAATTTAGAAATCAAAGAACTTTTTTTAAAACATTTTGACAAGCCTGTAACAGAGCTTAAATTTTCAAATTTATATGAGCTTTTAGTCTGCGTGATGCTTTCAGCCCAATGCACTGATAAAAGAGTTAACCTCATCACTCCTGATCTTTTTAAAGCTTATCCTGATATCAAATCCCTTGCAAATGCAAATTTATCAAGTCTTAAAACCTATATACAAACTTGTTCATTTTTTAATAATAAAGCACAAAATCTTATAAAAATGGCAAAAGCAGTTTGTGAAAATTTTGACGGAGAAATTCCCCTTGAAGAAGAGAAATTAAAATCCTTGGCAGGCGTAGGACAAAAAACCGCTCATGTAGTTTTAATAGAATGGTGCGGAGCAAATTTCATGGCTGTAGATACTCATGTTTTTAGAGTTTCTCACCGCTTAGGACTTAGCAAAGCAAAAACTCCAGAAGCTACAGAAGAAGATTTAACAGGCATATTTAAAGACAATCTTAACTATCTTCATCAAGCCATGGTTCTTTTTGGACGCTACACCTGTAAAGCTAAAAAACCTTTATGTAAAGAATGTTTTTTAAATCATCTTTGCAAAAGTAAAGATAAGGAACTTAAATGAAAATTTTCATCTTTTTACTCGCTATATCTCTTAATATTTTTGCCTTAGAATCTTACAAACCTAGTGCTGATTTTTCTTCTTATTTTAACAATATAAATTGCTCGCAAATCTTAGATAAGTTTTTTTATCTAAATTGCTATGATTATAAACTCAAAGGCACAAAAGCCGTTGCTTATAAAGTAAAAGCTTCAAATTTAAAAGATAAACAAATCAAAAAACGCCCTCGCTTTGAAGATGATACAAATATTCCTAAAAAATACCGCACTACTTGGAGTGATTATAAAAACAGTGGTTACACACGAGGACACACTGCGCCTAATGCTTCTTTTAGCTTTAGTAAAGCTGCTCAAAATTCAGTATTTTTAATGAGCAATATTACCCCACAAATTGCACAAATAAATAATAAAATTTGGAATGAAATCGAGCAAAGAGAAAGAAATTTGGCTTTCAAATTTCAAAGTATCGAAGTTTTAAATTTAGTACTTTACGATAAAGAACCACTATACATTAAAAACCGTATTGCTATACCAAGTTTTTATGTAAAAATTATTAAAACTCCGAAATTTAAAGAATGCTATCAAGTACCAAACCATGAAGTAAATGATGAAAATATTAAACAGTATCAAATAAATTGTGATAAATTTTAAGGTATAAATTATGGAGATAAATGCTCTTACGATAACCACTCTTTATATCATAGGTATTTCCGCAGAAGGAATGACAGGGGCTTTAGCTGCAGGACGCCATAAAATGGATCTTTTTGGAGTTATTTTTATTGCTCTCGTAACAGCAATTGGAGGCGGAAGCATAAGAGATGTGCTTTTAGGACATTATCCTTTAACTTGGGTTAAACATCCTGAATATATTATTTTAATCTGTTTTTGCGCCCTTGTAGCCACAAAAATTCCGCGCGTAGTAACCAAACTTGAAACTTTATTTCTAACTCTTGATGCTATAGGACTTGTTGTTTTTAGCATACTTGGAGCTCAAATAGCCATAGATCAAAACCATGGCTTTATCATAGCCGTTGCTGCTGCTGTAATCACCGGTGTTTTTGGTGGAATTTTAAGAGATATTTTATGTATGAGAATCCCCTTGGTGTTTCAAAAAGAAATTTATGCAGGAATTGCCATAATTGCAGGAGCAATCTATTATTCTCTAATAATTTGGCTTGAGCTTAATGCCTTAGTTTGCACACTTTTAACTCTTTTTATAGGAGTTTTTGCAAGGCTTTTAGCTATCAAATATCAATGGTCTTTGCCTATTTTTTCTTACAATGAAGAAAAATAATTTATCGTTGCTTTATACAAGTTTGCTAAGATATTAAAAATTTTAGGAGATTGATAAATGCGAAGACTAAGTATTTTACTTACGATTTTAATAGTTATTAATATAACAGCTTGCGATAGCAAAACAGAAAATTACTACAAAAATCATCCTAGTGAAGCAAAAGAAAAAGCGAAAGAATACAAAGAAAGCGGAACTCTTAGCGAAGATTGTATTAATGCATTAAAAGTTGGTGTTAAACCAACAAATGAAGAGAGTAAATACAGTCCAAATACACCAAAAAAATCTGATAATCAGATATTAGAAACTTTAAAACAAAATGATTTAAAAAAAGAAAAAACCACAAAAGATATTAACCAAAGTTCAGAAAATAATGAAAGTATTATAATACCACCTATAACAGAAACACCTTCTGAAATTTATCCTTCCAAAACAACAGAAAACAATCAAAGTTCTATCTTTAGCGATGATGTTAATATAACACAGGAAAAATTACCATGAAAATAACTCTTTTTTTAAGCCTTATTGGTATATTTTTTGCAGCATGCGAACAAACCAAAAGTGTAGAATATTATCAAAATCACCCCGAAGAAGCAAAAAAAAGAAGTTTAGAATGCAGACACAAAGCTATCATCAGTCAAGATTGTGTTAATGCGTATAGGGTAGGTTTTCCAAAAGATGAATGGGAAGATGAAAATATTTCTAATCCTTAAAAGCTATGAAAGTTTCAAAATTTGCCCATTTAAAAATACTTTCTATTTTCTTAAAACCTGCCTTTTCTAGCATGTTTAAATTTTCTTTTTGACTATAAGGAATTAAAACATTTTCTAAAGCTTCTCTTTTAGCTGCAATTTCAAATTTAGAATAACCTTGTTTTTCTTTATAATCTGCATAAAGTTCTATGATATTTTTAGACAAAAAAGCATCTTCATAAAGGATTTTTTCACTCATAATCAAAATGCCTTTAGAGTTTAAATTTTTATAAATTTTATCAAGTAATTCTTGTCTTTTAGGAGGGCGAATAAACTGCATGGTATAATTTGCCACAAAAACATCGCAAACAAAAAAATCAAATTCACATAAATTAGCTTCAAAAAAACTTATATCAAGCCCATAAGCTTTAGCTTTTGATTTTGCAACTTCAAGCATAGAAGCAGAATTATCCATGCCAAAAAGTTTAAAATCCTTTCTTAGATTTGCTAAAAAAATCAAAAAATTAGCACTCGAGCAGCCCAAATCACAAACACTTGCATTTGTGGGTAAAATTTTAGCCAATAAATTACCACAAAGTTCTAAATTTTCTCTATAAAATGGTACAGAACGATTGATCATATCATCAAAAACACTAGCCACGCTTTTATCAAATTCAAATTGTTTTTTAGGGCTTTGTTTAAAAAGTTCATCTTTCATCATTTTTCCTTAATAATTCTTTAGCTTGCTCTATGTCTTTGGCAATTTGATTTTTAAGTTTTTTTAGATCTTGAAATTTTTGATTCTCTCTTAGAAAAGATATAAACTCGAGTTCGAAAAACTCCCCTTGTGTGAATTTTTCACCCAATTCTTCTAAAATATGACTTTCTATAGCAAAATTTTCATCGCTTGACCTTATACCTAAAAAACTCACACTTTTATAAATTTTTCTTTGACTTTTTAACAAAGTAGCATAAACACCATTTTGAGGTAAAAAATAACCTTTACAATCTAAATTTATAGTCGCAAAAAGTTCTTTAGAGCCCAAACCTTGTCCTTTAATCATCTTCCCTTTGATACTATAATCTCTTCCTAAAAATTCTTTTGCTTTTTGCAAATTTGCTTTTGATAAAAAATCCTTAATTAAACTTGCATGAACACCTATTCCGCCTATGCTAAATTCATCAACTATTATAGTTTTTATCCCACTTAAAAACTCAATATCTTTAGCATTATAAGCCCTATTTTTCCCGAAAGAAAAATCATATCCCACTACTATAAATTTCAAATTGACAAATTCTTTTTTCAAAAAGCTTAAAAAATCTTTACCATCTAAAGATTTTATACTTTCAAAATCCACTTCTATAACTTTTTTTCCTGAAATTTCTTCTTTTTGACGATTTGAACAAAGAAATTGACCCTTAAATTTATTAATAACTAACAAAGCCCCATTCTCATCTAAACATTTTACAAGCTTTAGATGTCCTAAATGCATACCATCAAAACAACCTATGGCTAAAGAAGTAATATTAATTTTTGATATAGTAGTAAAAATATTCAACATTACCTTCCTTTCCTTTAATGCTTGATTTTTGCGTATTTTTTAAAAGCCAACCCAATTTAGCACATTCTTTTTCAAAATCCATTCTTGCCTTTAAGATTGCCTTATCATCTTTTAAAACACCCTTTTTATCTCTTTTGATATTTTTCCCTACTTCAAACTGAGGCTTAAAAAGTAAGATAATTTCCTTTAAAGCTAAATTATCGATATAATAAAGTAAATTAATAAGAGAAATAAAACTCACATCACAAGTAACAAGTTCAAATTTTTCTTCACTTTTAAAGGCTCTAAGATCTATATTTTCATGCAGGATAATTTTTTCATTTGCTCTTAAACTTGGATGGAGTTGATTACTACCCACATCAAGAGCAGTGATTTTTAAAGCCTGATTTTCAAGTAAAATTTGTACAAAACCACCCGTACTAGATCCTATATCAAGACAATTTTTATGTTTTATTTCAATATCATTTTCTTCTAAGAAATTTTTTAATTTTAAAGCTGCTCTTGAAACATAAATTTCACTTAAAAGATCCAATTTTAACTCATCAGCTAAAAGTATATCTTCAGGATTTAAATCTTGCGTTTTTTTTAAATTTTCTAAAAAATTTTTCACATCAAAAGAAGCTTTAAAACTTTTACCATTAAGCAAAACCTCTTCATTTTCTATAAGCTCTAAAGCTTTATTTCTACTGATATCTAAACGCTTTGAAACAAAAAAATCAAATCTCATTTTAAACTCTCATTTATTCTTTTTTCCAAGTCTTCTTTTTCTTTAGAAAACCACCAAATGCCTATTTCAAAAGCATTTTTTTTAAAAATTTCTCTAAGATCTTTAAGATCTTTTTCAAAAAGATCTTTTTCTTTTTGAATTAAACTTAAATTATGATCTTTTAAAAAATCAAAATTATTCATCCATAAAAGTATTTGTTCTTGTTCGGATTTTAAGGCATTATTTCTTTGCTCTTTTAAAAAATAACTTCCTAAAACCATGATAAAACACAAAAATAAAACAATTATTTTTATCTTTATTTTCAAAACAAAATTAAAAACAAAAGCCAAAAGAGAACAAAACATAAAAAAATTAAAAAAATCAAAAATAAAATTTAAAACCCTAAATCCCAAATATCCAAAATAAGAAAAAATAAAAAATTTTAAATTTGAAACAAAATACAAAAATTCAGACAAAAAATCAAAATAAACAAAAGAAGCACTCTTATAAGCAATGATTTTCCTAGAAAAAAGTTCTAAATTTAAAATTTCATTGTAAGTAAAAAAAAGCCCATAAAATGCATAAAATAAAGCAGTAAAAAAACTAGCGATAACAACTATTCTAAAATCATTATAAGCATTATCTACAAATTGCAAATGTAATTCTTTTTTTAAAAATATCATCAATAAAGGCAAAATTATAAATATAAAAACAAAATCAATTTTTTCAAGATTTAAAAAATTTAAAAATAAAGAAATAAGTCCAAAAATCGCCAAGAAAAAACTAAAAATATAAAGATAAAAATCCCCCATACTAATACGATAAAACAAACTTCCCTTAATCAAAGTAGCTTCTTTTATAATATTTTTTCTAAGCTTTAAAAATAAAAAGAATTCCCAAAAAAGTGTTAAAAAAATAGGAATTAAAAAAAATAAAGAAAAAACAGTCCTTTGCCAAGTTAGCAAAAAGCCAAAAAGGCTTAAAAGCGTTAAAATATAAGAACTATTCTTTAACAAGCTCATTAAAAGCACTTTCATCTATACATTTTACTTCAAGCTCTTTAGCCTTAATCAGCTTAGAACCTGCCTCTTCTCCAAAAAGCACATAGTCAGTCTTTTTAGAAACCGAACCACTTACCTTACCTCCAAGCTTTTCTATTAAAACCTTAAACTCATCTCTTGGGCGTGAAAGAGTGCCTGTAATCACAAAAGTTTTACCAAAAATCACGCCATCGCTTTTGATTTCAAGTTTTTCTATTTTCAAATTTAAAAGCTTGTAAAACTCATCAATTCTCACATGATTAACACGCGTAAATTCGCAAAGACTTAAAGCCATTTGCTCTCCAAAACCTTCTAAATTGGCATAAGCTTCAAAGCTTTGCTTGTGCCACTCTTTACCAAAACTTAAACTTAATTTTTTAGCCGCAACCTCGCCAATATGCTCTATCCCTAAAGCTGTGATAAAACGAAAAAGCTCACATTCTCTTGCTTGTTCTATGGCATTTAAAAGATTGTTAATTTTCTTTTCTTTAAAGCCTTCCAAACCTTCAAAATCATTAAATTTTAAATGAAAAATACTCTCAAGCGTAGTGATTTTTTTGTGCTTGTATAAAAGCTCTACTATATTTTCTCCAAGCCCGTCGATATTAAGACATTTTTTAGAAACAAAATGAATGATAGAATTTACAAGTCTATCTTCACAGTCTATATTTTGACATTTTATTAAAGTTCCTTCATCCAAAAGCTCACTTTGGCAAGTAGGACAAAGCTTAGGGCGTGAAATTTCCATCTCTAAACCTTCTCTACGATCTTTAAAAACCTTAGTGATTTTAGGGATAACATCGCCACTTCTTATCACGCTTACAAAATCATTGATTTTAACATCAAGTCTTGCAATCTCATCAAAATTATGGAGTGTGGCTGATTTTACTACAACCCCATCTAAATTTACAGGTTCTAAAACCGCCACAGGAGTGATCACTCCGCTTCTTCCTACTTGTAAATTTACTCCTATTAAACGCGTGGTTTTTTCAAGTGCAGGAAATTTAAAAGCTGCCATAAATTTTGGAAATTTTACCGTATAGCCTAGCTCTTCACAAAGTGCAAGATCATCAACTCTTACCACCATACCGTCCATCATCATAGGCTTTTTTTCTCTTAAAGCCAAAAGCTCATCATAAGCTTTTAAAACTTCGTCTAAATTAGTACAAAGCTTAATAAAATCATCCTTTAAAAAACCAAGCTCTCTGATAAATTGCATCACCTCGCTGTGCTTGGTAAAATTTAAGGTATTTTCCCCTACTCCCCAAGAATAAAATTTCAAATTTCTTTCTTTAGTGATGCTTGTATCAAGCTGCCTTAAACTCCCGCTTGCAGCATTGCGTGGATTGGCAAATAAACTTTGATTTAAAAGGGCTCTTTTTTCGTTGATTTTCTCAAAATCATCTTTTAAAATTACCACTTCTCCACGAATTTCTATCCTTTCTTTATAGGCTATATTTTTAGGTATATTTTCTATCTCAAAAACATTAAGCGTTATATCCTCACCCACTTCGCCATCGCCCCTAGTGGCACCGCTTACTAATTTACCATTTTCATAAAGCAAATTTAAACTCGCTCCATCAAATTTAGGCTCTATAAAAAAGTTTTTTTCACATTTTGCGCGTTTTGCCCAAGCCCTAAGCTCACTCTCATCAAACACATCTTCCATCGACCACATACGCTTTAAATGAGCTATTTTTTTAAACTCGCTTTGTATAGTAGGAGCTATTTTTTGCGTTGGAGAGTCTTTTGAAATTTCATCTTTATTTTGTTCTTCAAAAACTCTTAATTCTCTGATTAAAGCATCGTATTCTTCATCGCTAGCCAAGGGTTCATCTTTTTCATAATATGCCCTCATCCACAAATTTGCTAAAGCAACTTTTTCTAAATACTCTTCTTTTTTCATCTAAACTCCTATATTATCCATTGCCTGCGCTAAAGCAAAAAGTTGTTTGTGCTCATATAAATCATGCACTCTTATAATACTAGCACCATTTTCAAAAGCCTTTAAATGCAAATACAAAGTTCCTGCTAAACGATCTTTAATCTCGCTTTGAAAATACGCATTAATCACACTTTTGCGACTCGCACCTATAAGCAAAGGCTTATTAAATTGTAAAAAATGTTCTAAGTGTTTGATTAAAATCATATTATGCCCCGCACTCTTTCCAAAACCAATACCTACATCTAAAATACTTTCTTTTACTCCAAAACTTTCTAAAAGCTCAAGTTTTTCTTTAAAAAACAAAGTCATCTCATCAAGCAAATCTTCATAAAAAGGATTATCTTGCATGTTATTTGGATTGTTTTGCATGTGCATTAAGCAATATTTTGCCCCATATTTACTTGCAAGTTTGGCTAGATTAAGATTTCTTAAACTTGTAATATCATTAATGAGTTTAAAACCCTTATTTAAAGCATATTCTAGACAATATTCATCAAAACTATCTAAACTAAAAATTGCTTGTTCGTAATAATTTTTCTCATAAATTAAGTCAAGTACTTTTTTCAGTCTTTTAAATTCCTCTTCCTTGCCACAATACTCACTCCCAGGTCTTGAACTAACCGCACCTATATCGATATATTCAGGCTTTAAAGCAAGAAAGTCATTAAGTCTTTTTTCAAAGTCTTCTTCACTCACACGACTTTTTGCATTAAAACTGTCTTCATTGACATTAATCACTGCCATAAGCTCGGCTTTTTTCGGTTTTAAAAAATCTTTTTGCAAAAAAAGAGCCAAATTTTTAAGTCCAAAATCTTGAAGTTTTTCTTTGACAACAAGCTTTTGAATTTGCTCTTTACTTGCCATTAAAAGCGCATTTGAATGAGCGATTTTTGCAGTAATTACTTCTTTATGAGTAATAAGTTCAGCTCCTACTCTTAAAGCATCTTGTTTTAAAATATTTGCCGCAGGAGTAGAAATATCTTTAATAAAAATAAAATGAATTTTTGTTTTTTCACTCATAATCTTTTGTCCCATTTTATGGGGATTTATGAAAGAACAAAGCAAATTAAAATCGGTGTTTGGATTGATTTTAAAAAATTTCATTTTATTTCTTTGTATAGTAATTTAGCAAAAGAGTAGCCAAAAGCACCCCGCTTTTAGAATTTAATTTTGCAAGCTCATAACTTTCATAAAAAAACTCTAATTCTTCAGCGTTAAAATCTTTATATTTCACACATTCTTTAGCAAGCAATGCGATTTGATCCATAAGTTCATTTTTATCCAAATTTTCATTTTTTTGCAAAAAATCAAAAAGCATTCTTAAATCCATTCTTTTAAGATCTAAATCAAGTTTTTTAACTTCCTTTTCAACTTTTCTTTTTTCACAAATAAGACGTGATTTTATAGTAGGTAAAAGTAAATTTTTAGAAGGTACCACAATAAGAAATTTAATATTTTTTGGAGGTTCTTCAAGAAGTTTAAGTAAAAAATTTTGTGCTTCTATCCTATAAGAATCCGCCATTAAAACAATAATTTTTTCTTCGGTTTCTGCGATATAGCTTTCTTTTTCAACTGCTCTTGCATCATCAAGTAAAAATTCATTTTGTGGCATAAAAAATCTTAATTTTTTAATACCAAAATTATTAATCATTTCTTCTTTAATACCTAAAAAATCTTCACTGATAATAATCTTACTAATAAACAAAATATTTATCCTAATTGCACCTTGGAAAATAATATTGCATCCAAACTTACATCAAAAAGTTGATATAAACTAATAAGCTTGATATCCAAGTCTTTATCTTTAGAATTTAAATAAAAACTATCTTGTAACTGCTCATCAAAAAGCCACAATAAACTATCATCTCTTGATTTAGCGATTAAAGATTTATTATCAGAAGCACTTCCTATATAAAAATACACATAACCATTAGGAAAAGAAATGTCAAGCAAGTCATTAAGTAAAGCTATATCTTCTGAACTTTGTACTTTCTTCTTGCATAAAGAATTTAACGACACAAAAGGAAGCATGGGACGAGCGGCTTTTGAATTTATATTTTTTAAAAAATACTCTTCATACCAAGATCTTTGTTCATCGCACATTAAGACAAAAGTACGTCCTTCTAAAAGATATTTAAGTCTTGCGGACATCAAAGGAGCCCATTCTAAACGACGCGACTCCAACCATGCCATAAAAGCTCCGCCATTGCGGATATTTTCAAGAGTAAAACTTAAAAAATCACTCATTTATTTATCAAGTCCGTAGCACTCATGTAGTGCTCTAACTGCAAGTTCTCCGTATTTTTCATGAACTATCATCGAAATTTTAATTTCGCTAGTAGAAATCATACCGATATTAATCCCCTCATCAGCTAAAGCTTTAAAAGCTTTACTTGCCACTCCTGAATGTGATTTCATGCCTACACCGACTATAGAAACTTTTACTACAGCACTATCACTTTCTATAGTTGTTTTTGAGCTTAAAATTTTTTGCATAGCATTTTTAGCTAATTCAAGTTCATTTTGAGGAACCGTAAAACCCAAATTTGTAGCGCCATCAACTCCAACATTTTGTATAATCATATCTACATTAATATTTTCATTTGCTAAAACAGAAAAAATTTCAGCTGCGATTCCAGGCTTATCTTCTACATTTCTTAAAGTCACTCTTGCTTGATTTTTATCCAAAGCAATACCACTTACTAAAGCTTGTTCCATTCCATCTTCCTTTGTTATCATTGTTCCTTCGTTATTGTTAAAACTACTTCTAGTTACTAAGTTAACATTTAATTTTTTTGCAAGCTCTACAGAGCGATTTTGCAAAACTTTTGCACCCAAACTTGCAAGTTCAAGCATTTCTTCATAAGAAATTTTATCCAATTTCTTTGCCTTTGGTTCAATTCTTGGATCTGTTGTATAAACCCCATCAACATCGGTATAAATTTCACACAAATCCGCATTTAAGGCACCTGCTACCGCCACAGCACTTAAGTCGCTTCCACCACGCCCTAAGGTAGTTACATTACCTTCCTCATCTACACCTTGAAAACCTGCTATAACGACTATTTTACCATTTTGAAGTTCTAATTTTATCGCTTTTGTATCAATATGATGAATTCTTGCCTTTGTAAAAACACTATCTGTAATAATTCCCGCTTTTCTCCCAGAAAATGATATAGCAGGATAACCCTTTTCATTTAAAGCAATAGAAAGTAAAGCGCTTGTTACACGCTCTCCACTGCTTAAAAGCATATCCATATCTTTGCCATTAGGAGTTTTACTAAAATATTCAGCTTGCTCGATAAGAGTATTTGTCACCCCACTCATTGCAGATACTACAACAACAAGTTGATTACCCTGTTGCACACTTTGGATAACCCTATTGGCTACTGCTTCGATACGCTCAAGTGTTCCAACGCTTGTTCCACCATATTTTTGAACTATAAGCATTTTAGATATAACCTTTCTCTTCAAAATATTTGATCACTCTAACATAAATATTTTTTTTGAAATGATTAATCATTTCAAAAATTTGTTTAACACTCACAAATTGATAATCATCAAATTCAGGATGCTTGGTATTGATATTGATTGTAGCACCGTGCTTTAAACGCACTAAAAAATATTTTTGAATCTGCCCATCATAAGGATACATTTTTTTAACAATTTTACTCGGAAAATCATAACTCAACCATTCTGGATACTCAGCAATGATTTCAACCTCATCAATGCCTATTTCTTCTTTTAGTTCTCTAAATAAAGCGTTTTTGACACTTTCACCTTTATCAATACCTCCTTGTGGAAATTGCCAAATATTATCCATATCACTTCTTTTAGCTATAAAAATCTTACACTCAAAAGGATAAGAACTTGATAAAACAATAGCTGCAACATTTGGTCTATAATTTTTCTCGTTTTCCACAATATTTTTCCTTAAATCTCAAGAATATAATTTTAACCTAAATCAAATCAAATTTTTATTAAAATACATTAAAAATTTAATAAAATATTTTAGGGTTTTTATGCATTTTTATATCCATATTCCATTTTGTGAAAGCAAATGTAATTATTGCGCTTTTACAAGTTTGAAAAAAAATGATTATGAAAAAGCTTATTTTCAGGCTTTAAAAGAAGATATTGTTTTTCAATTAAAACAATTTAACATTCAATCAAATCAAATTAAAACCTTATTCATAGGCGGAGGAACACCGAGTTGTGTCGATGCGTATAATTATGAAGATATTTTTAAAATTTTATATCCCTTACTAGATAAAAATGTAGAAATTTCATGCGAAGCTAATCCCAACTCAGCAACATTAAATTGGCTTAAAAATATGAAAAATTTAGGAGTTAATCGCATTTCTTTTGGAGCTCAAAGTTTTCATCCTAAAAAACTTCACTTTCTTGGAAGAATTCACAATCAAGAAATAATTATCAAAGCATTAGAAAATGCAAATAAAGTAGGTTTTAAAAATATCAATTTAGATCTTATTTATGATACAAAATTAGACAATAAAAAAATGCTTGAATTTGAACTCTTACACTTAAAACAAATCAAGGCTTTAATCACACACCTTAGTGCTTATAATTTAACCATAGAATCAAACACAGCCTTTGCCAAAAAAGAACATTTCAAAAAAAATGCTCCTAATTTAATGAAATTTTTTATCAAACAACTTCTAGAGCTTGACTTTTTTCAATATGAAATCAGCAATTTTTCAAAAACCAAAGCCCAAATTTGCAAGCATAATCTTGCTTATTGGCAAGGAAAAAACTACCTAGCTTGTGGATTAAGTGCAGTGGGATTTTATGAAAATAAGCGTTTTTATACAGCAAAAAATTTAAAAAATTACATAGAAAATCCTACTTTTAGATCTATAGAGCAACTAAGCTCTAAAGACTTGAATTTAGAGCACCTATTTTTAGGACTTAGAAGTATAGTAGGGATTGATGAAACAAAACTCAATCAATGGCAAAAAGACAAAATAAATATATTATTAAAAGAAAAAAAACTTTTTTACAAAAATAAAAGATATTTTAATCCTAATTTTCTCATTAGCGATGAACTTGCTTTATATCTCTCATCTTAAATTTAAGTTTTTTAAGTAAAATATTTATTTAAAATATCAAATCAAAGAGTAACGATTAATGAGTTTTGGTGAAATTATAGTTATTTTAGTTGTAGCGATTTTAGTCTTAGGGCCTGATAAACTTCCAGAAGCTATAGTACAAATAGCAAAAATTCTAAAGGCTGTAAAACGCAACATAGATGATGCAAAATCAAGCATAGAAAAAGAAATACGCATCAATGACTTAAAAGAAGAAGCTAAGAAATACAAAGATGAATTTTCAAGCACTAATGAAAATATACGCAAAAAACTCAGTTTTGAAGAATTTGATGACCTTAAAAGAGATATTTTAGATAAAACAAAGGTAGATTTAACCTTTGATAGCAGAGATGATAACATAAAAAATAACCTTAGCGGACAAAATTTAAATACAGAAGAAAAACCAAATCTTAGCAAATTAGAAACACAAGATAAAACGGAAAAATAAATGTTTGAAGAATTAAGACCTCATTTAATAGAACTTAGAAAACGCCTTTTTATAAGCGTTGCTTGCATTGTAGTTATGTTTATTGTATGTTTTGCTCTACGAAGCTATATCTTAGATATTTTAAAAGCTCCACTTATAGCTGTTTTACCCGAAGTAGCCAAACATGTGAATGTAATTGAAGTACAAGAAGCCTTATTTACCGCAATGAAGGTTAGTTTTTTTGCAGCCTTTATCTTTTCTCTACCTGTGATTTTTTGGCAATTTTGGAAATTTGTAGCTCCAGGACTTTATGATAATGAAAAACGCCTTGTGGTGCCTTTTGTTAGCTTTGCAAGCATTATGTTTGCCTTGGGGGCTTGTTTTTGCTATTTTGTTGTAGTGCCTTTGGCTTTTAAATTTTTGATTAATTTTGGTTTAAATGAAGATTTTAATCCTGTGATTACCATAGGAACTTATGTAGATTTTTTTACCAAAGTTGTTGTGGCTTTTGGCTTAGCTTTTGAAATGCCTGTAATTGCCTTTTTCTTTGCTAAAATTGGACTTATAGATGATAGTTTTTTAAAACGCCATTTTCGCATAGCTGTTTTAGTTATTTTTGTTTTTTCAGCCTTTATGACTCCACCTGATGTTTTATCTCAATTTTTAATGGCAGGACCACTTTGCGGACTTTATGGACTTTCTATTTTAATTGTTCAAAAGGTAAATCCTGCCCCAAAAGATAAAGAAAGTAATGAATAAAGACTTACTTCTTTCAAGCTATGATTACACTCTAGCTAATGAACTCATAGCCAACTATCCTGCAAATCCAAAAGAAGATGCTAGGCTTTTGGTTTTTGATCGCAAAAACAAAGAAATTTTTCACACTACTTTTAAAAATTTAAAAGACTTTTTACCCGACTGCGCGATTTTTTTCAATGATACCAAAGTTATTAAAGCAAGAATTTATGGCAATAAAGCAAGCGGAGGAAAAATAGAGCTTTTCTTACATCAACCTTTTTTAAATTCTCACAATCCGCTTTTTCTAGCTCAAATTAAAGGGCGGGTTAAAAAAGATGAAATCTTATATTTTAAAGAGGATTTAAAAGCGCGCGTTGTAGAACTTTTAGATGATGGTCTTCGAAAGGTTCAATTTTTTCAAAATGATAAAACCTTAGACACCTCAAATCTTTACAACCTGCTTGACAAGATAGGACATATACCCTTGCCTCCTTATATTAAAAGGGAAGATGAAAAAAGCGATTTGAAAGATTATCAAAGTATCTTTGCAAAAAATTTAGGCGCAGTGGCTGCTCCGACTGCAAGTTTACATTTTAGTGAGACTATGCTTGAAAATTTAAGAAAAAAACACGAAATTTATCATTTAACCTTACATGTAGGAGCTGGAACCTTTAAAAGCGTGGAATGTGAAAATATACAAGAGCATAAAATGCATAGTGAATTTTTTAATATTCCGCAGCAAGCATGTGAAATTATAGATTCTAAACAAGCTATTTTAGGCGTAGGAACAACGGTAACAAGAACCATAGAATATTATGCAAGAACTAAAACAAAAAGCGGTTTTTGTGATCTTTTTTTACACCCGCAAAATCCACCTATAAGACAAAATCATCTTTTAACCAATTTTCATTTACCAAAATCTACTCTTATCATGTTAGTTTCAGCTTTTATCGGTAGAGAACAGTGTTTAAAACTTTATGAACTCGCCATAAAAGAAAAATATCGCTTTTACTCTTATGGCGATGCGATGCTAATCTTGTGATTTTTCTTTAAAATTTATTGCTATTTTAGCTTGAAGTTTTAGCCAATCTTTTTGAAGCATGATAGGAAAACCTCCATAAACACGCCCGCCTTCTAAATTTTTACTCACACCGCCTCTTGCAGCTATAGTACTAAAATCGCCTATTTTTAAATGTCCACTCGTTGCACTTTGACCACCCATAATAACATTGCGTCCTAACTCACTTGAACCTGAAATTCCAGTTTGTGCCACAATGATGCAATTTTGACCTATATTGCAATTATGTCCGATTTGAACTAGATTGTCTACCTTAGTACCTGCTTTGATAATAGTACTATCAAAAACTGCTCTATCTATAGTTGTACAAGCCCCCACTTCTACAAAATCTTCTAAAACCACGTTGCCATTATGATAAATTTTATAATGTTCGCCGTTTTTATTGTGCGCATAACCAAAACCGTCACTTCCTATTACACAATTGGCAAGCAAATGACATTTTTTACCGATTTTAGTATCATTATAAATCACTACATTAGGATGGATAATACTCTCATCACCAATGCTGACATTATCGCCTATATAAGCTCCTGCCATAATAATTACATTTTCACCGATATTTACATTATCACCTATATAAACATTAGGCATGATTCTTGCGCTTTTTGCGATATTTTGTACTTTTTCTTTAGCTGTGCTTATCAAAGGTTTAGCAAAAAGCTTGCTTAAAAAAGCAAAACTCAAATGTGGACTTTGAGTAATCAAAGCTTTAGTATCTTTAGGTACTAAATTTTCATATTCTTTAGATACTAAAATAGCAGCAGCTCCTGTGTGAGGTATATCTTTGGTATTTTTCTCACCATCACAATAAGTAAGCTCTGTAAAATTTGCTTTCAATAAAGAATTTAAAGCACTGATTTCTATATCCTCGCCTTTATATTCCAAGCTTAAAAATTCTGCTATTTCACTTAATTTCATTTAATCTCCATCAAAACAGATCCACTGCGAACTATATCACTAGGATTGTATTTTTTAATTGTTTTTAAAAAATTATCAATGCGATTTGCATCATCAGCAACCATTAAAAACAAAAAATTCTCATTGCTATTTGCAATAGTACCATTATAAGCTTTCAAAACGGCATCAAGTCCACCTAAATTTTCATTTAAAGGAATTTTCACCAAAGCCATTTCTTTGTCAATAAATTCTTCACTTTCTATCACTTTATAAGTAGGAATGAGCTTATGAAGTTGTTTGACTATCTGCTCAAAAGTTCTTTCACTTCCTGAAGTGACTATATTAATACGAGAAAATTCTTTATTTTCCAAAGGTGCTACTGTAAGCGAGTCAATATTATAACCTCTTCCTGAAAAAAGTCCTACTATACGAGATAAAACCCCATGCTCATTTAAAACAATTACCGATAAAACCCTTCTCATTGTCTATCCTTTGCCTTTGGTAAAATCATATTATAAATCACACCTCCTGCAGGCACCATAGGTAAAACATCTTCAAAGCGATCAATTTTTACATTTAAAAGAGAAGTTTTATCACTTTTTAAAGCTTGGCTAAAAGCTTGAATGAATTCTTCTTTGTTTGAAATTTCATAACCTTCACAACCAAAACCTTGAGCTATTTTGATAAAATCAGGCTGAGTGCTTAAATCAGTTTGTGAAAAATGCTCTTTATAAAACATACTTTGCCATTGTCTTACCATACCTAAAAAGGCATTATTTAAAATAATATTTATAGTTTTTATACCATACTCATAGGCAGTCATAAGCTCTTGGATATTCATCAAAACCGATCCATCGCCTACGAAATTAATCACCACTTCTTCACCCACAGCAAGCTTTGCACCCAAAGCCGCAGGTAAAGAATATCCCATAGTTCCTTGCCCTCCACTTGTTGCAAGTTGTCTTGGATAATTAAAAGGATAAAACTGCGCCACCCACATTTGATGCTGACCCACATCAGTAATAATCCTTGCATCTGGAGCCATTTTCGCACATTCTTCAATCACCCATTGCGGTTTTAAAATCTCATTGCTATCTTCATAAGAAAGCGGATAAAGTTCATTATAACGCTTTAAAGTTTCGTGCCATTCTTTAAAAGTTGTGTTGAAATTTTCCTTTTTAAGCTCTTCTAAAAGCTCTTTAAGAACTTCTTTAATATCTCCTACTATAGGATAATGCGCATTGATAATCTTTGAAATAGAACTAGGATCAATATCAACATGAACTATAGTCGCATGTTTAGCAAATTCACTTGTTTTTCCTGTAATCCTATCATCAAATCTCGCTCCTACACTCACAAGCAAATCACACTCACTTAAAGCCATATTAGCAGCATAGCTTCCATGCATGCCTGCCATTTTAAGATTAAAAACATCATCACTTCTTAAAGTTCCAAGCGCCATTAAGGTTTCAACTGCTGGAATTTTTGTAAATTTTACAAGCTCTCTGATTTGCTCACTTGCATTAGAACTGATACAACCTCCACCCAAGTAAAACAAAGGTCTTTTTGCTTCTTTTAAAAGCTCTGCAAATTTTTTAATTTGCTTTGAGTTACCCTTATAAACAGGTTTATAAGTTTTCATAGAAATTTCTTTAGGATATTCCCAAAGTCCCAAAGTTGCACTTACATCTTTTGGCACATCTATATGCACAGGCCCAGGTCTACCGCTTCTTGCTATATAAAAAGCCTCTTTTAAAATGCGTGGAAACTCTTCTATACAAGTAACTAAATAATTATGCTTTACACAAGGTCTTGAAATACCTACTGCATCAATTTCTTGAAAAGCATCTGTACCAATAAGAGAATTTGCCACCTGCCCTGAAATCAACACCAAAGGGATAGAATCACTATAAGCCGTAGCTAGACCTGTAATAGTATTTGTAAAACCTGGTCCACTTGTAACTATGGCTACGCCCACTTCTCCACTCATTCTTGCGTAAGCATCAGCAGCATGCAAAGCCGCTTGTTCATGACGCACTAAAATATGTTTAAAATATTTTTGATTGTAAATTTCATCATAAATATTAAGTGCAGCGCCTCCAGGATAACCAAAAACAATTTTAACATTTTCTTCTTTTAAAGCCTCGCAAATCATTGCTGAACCGCTTAACTCTTTCATAATAACACTCCAAAAAATTATTGTAAAAGCTCTTTAAGTGCTAAATTAAGTCTTTTGCCATCAACACTCGCACCTAATTTTATTTTAGCTTCTTTCATTACCAAACCTTGTTCTTTTAGTGAACTTACACCCAATTCTTCTATAAGTTGTTTTAAGGCTAAAGTTAACTCCTCATCACTTAGTTGTTTAGGCAAATAAATTTCAAAAAGACTTATTTCATTTTGTTCTTTTTGTGCTAAATCTTCACGATTTGCCTTAAGATAAAGTTCGATTGCGTCTTTGCGTTTTTTGATTTCACTTGCAATGATTTTATAAATTCTTTCATTATCTAATTCTATTCTTTCATCCACTTCTATTTGCTTAAAAGCTGCATTTAGAGTTCTTAAACTATCTCTTTTAAAATCATCTTTTTGTTTCATTGCCTCTTTGATATCGTTTAAAATTTGTTCTTTTAAAGTCATTTTTTTCCTTTTTAGTTAAAATTACAAGCTTTAAGATTTAAACCAAAACCTTCTAAGCCTATATAGTCTTTATCACAACTTTGAGATAAAAGTTTAATTTCTTCTATACCAAAATATCTTAAAATCTGTGCTCCTATACCATAGTTTTTGTATTGAGTGGTACTGGATTTTTCTCCTTGCATGAAAACTATAACGCCACCATTTTCACTAAGAAATTTGATTTGCTCTAAAAGTTTTGAAAATTTATCTGAAGTTAAAAGCTCAAAATCACTACCACTGATATGAAATTTAACATTTTCACATTTTTTAATATCTTTAAAGCAAAAAGCTATGTGTTGGGTTTGATTATGATCGCTAAAGATAAATTTTTCTGCTTTAAAGCCTGCTAAAACACTTTGACTTTTTTCTTCAAGCTTAATAAGGCTTTCATGTTTTAGGCGATATTCTATAAGATCGCTTACGGCTATCATGTTTAATTCATGTTTTTGGCAAAAAATTTCTAGATCTTCTCTTCTTGCCATATCTCCATTATCTTTTACAATTTCACAAATCACACAAGCACCTTTTAATCCTGCTAATTTACAAAGATCAACCGTGCCTTCTGTATGACCTGTGCGTTCTAAAACCCCACCTTTTTTTGCGATTAAAGGATTGATATGCCCTGGTCTTACAAAATCACTCGCTTTAGCATTATCATCGGCAAAAATTTGTATAGTCATATTTCTTTCATAGGCGCTAACTCCCGTTGTAGCATCTTTTGCATCTACGGTTATAGTAAAAGCAGTTTCGTGGTTTGAAGTATTTTTAGGCACCATTAAAGGAAGTTCAAATTTTTTTGCCAAAGTTTCATCCAAGGCTACACAAACCACACCACGAGCTTCTTTTATCATGAAATTTACTTTTTCTTGAGTGCTAAATTGCGCAGGAAAGATTAAATCGCCTTCATTTTCTCTATCTTCTGCATCTACCATAACAAGCATTTTTCCTGCTTGTAAATCCTTAATCGCTTGTTCTACGCTAACAAATTTCATTTTTATTTCCTTAAAATTTTTAAAATTATAACTTAAATTGCTTGACAAATAAATTAAAATTCATTATAATCACACTTTTAAAAAATATTTATTGGGGTATCGCCAAGCGGTAAGGCAACAGGTTTTGGTCCTGTCATTCAGGGGTTCGAATCCCTTTACCCCATCCACTTCTTATTTTATATTTCAAAGTATCTTATATGCCGCGAAGTAGAGCAGTGGTTAGCTCGTCGGGCTCATAACCCGAAGGTCGGGAGTTCAAATCTCCCCTTCGCAACCAGTTATGGATTTAAAATAAATTTTATTTAGATAGATTGTTTAAATAACTTTTTAAAATATTCTCCAGCCGTGTTTTCAGTTCTATAGGGGCTAGAATTTTTATATAAGGAATCCACTGCTTAACCAAATGCAAAATTTCATCTTCATAGGAAACTTGAGTACTTAAAGTATAGCTTGTTTCATCTTCATCAATGATTTGATAATTGCTTAGTATTTCTTTTCTAAAAAAATATTCCTTAGCATTTTTATCAAGTTTTAAAATCACTTCTTTGCTTTCTCCAAGCCAGATATTAGGATCATTTTGGATTTGTTCCTCAAGTTTTTCATCGGGGATAAAATTTTCATTTTTAGTGTGTAATTTTGAAATTTTATCTAAATTAAAATGTTTTAATTTATCGTTTTCATCCCCTAAAAGATACCAAATTCCTTTGTAATTTACAAGTTTGTAAGGTTTGATTTGGCGTTCTTTTTCCTTGTAGAAAAAAATCAATACATTGTGTTTGAGTATAGCTACACTAAGATCTTTAAAAAGCTCATAATCCACCTTTTGAAAACCTTCGTTTTTTACCATCAAAACTTTATTTACCCTATGGCTTAAAAGATCGACTATAAAGCCTTGATCGAGTTTTGGATAAAGCTCAGCAATACCACTTAAGGTGGCGAAATTCTGTATATCTTTAAAGCTTAATTTTCCCAAAGCAAAGCTTTCTAAAACATATCTTCCATTTTCTTTTTTAATAGGCATAAAAGTAAGCCTTTCGTTAAGATCTCTTTGTATGGTTCTTGTATCGACATTAAACTCTTGCGCAAGCTCTTGGGCGCTTAGACTTTCCCCATTGTTAAATTTTGATAAAATCTGCACCAAGCGTATGCTTAATTTGTCGTATTCTTTCATGAAATTTCCTTGTGAGTTAAAATGTTTTTTAACAAACTTACGCCTTCTATGCCTAAAATTTCATTTCTAAGTTTTTTGACTTCATTTAAACTTGGGGCTTTTGCATGAACGGCTTCATTACGGATTTCTTGAATGAGAGTAAGACTTTTTGAAAAAGGATAATTGATAAATTGAGTTAAACTTTTTCCTAAATGACATTGGATATTTTCATGTCTGAGTAGAAATTTAATACTTCCAAGATTAGGCTTTTGGGTAAAAAAATCTTTAAGTATAAAAGATTTGCCTTGGACATTATAAGCTAAATCATAAAGGCTAGGATCTTTCATACAAGCTTTTAAAAGAACTTTTTTCGCAAAAGCGTAAATTTCATATTCTAAGGTTTTGGAGTATTTGACTATAATGCTTGTAAAATCATTTAAATGATCGTTTTCGCTTTGTAAAAGCTCTAATTCTGCATGAATGATATTGCTTATGCTATCAGGGTGCAAGAGATAAAAAATCCTTTTGCCAAAAACAAAGCGTATGAAATTTTCTTGCATGGCTAGGTATTCTTTGCTTTTATACACACTTAGATAATGTTTTTCATCTCCTAAAAAATAAGAACACTCTTCTTTTAATCTCACAGGCAAAGGATAGGTGTAATTATTGCCATAGATAGCATAGGTGTGATCGTTTGGGGTGATGAAATTGGCTAAAAATTTATCTCTTAAAAGACTAAAATCTTCCCTGACTAATTCTCTTAAATCACTGATGATAAAAAAGTCTTCCACTTCTAAATTTTTTTCTTTATAATAACTAGGAATCAAACTTTCATCAACATTTTTAGAAATTTTTACCACCTTAGCGACAAATAAATTAGCATAATCGCTTAAAAAGAGTTGTAGGAAATTTTCTTCATTTGTACTTTGGTAAATTTCTTCTAAGGAATTTTGCTTTTCTTGATCGTTGAGTTTTGATTTGATTTTGCCAAAGGCAACTTGGGATTTTTCTTGTAAAATGCTTAAATGTTGCTTGATGACATCTTCTTGATAGTAGGGATTATAAAGGATTAAAAGGTGGTTCATGCTTTGCCTTATTTTAGGATTTCTTTGAGATTTTGCTTGATTTCATTAGGATTTTGCTCGTATTCTTGTATGAGATCTTTTAAAATTTCAAACAACTCGTTAAAATCCTGCGGATGTTCTTTTTTAAAATTTACTATCAAATCCAAAGTTTTGCAAATGCTGCTTGCTTGATCTTTGCTGTCATTAAAAGCATTTTTTATATCTAAAACCATACTGATAATACGAGCACTTTGCATAGGGCTTGAAATGCGTTTAAATAAAAAGCCTTTAAACGCATTTGCAAGGCTAAGAGATGAGAAAATCTTAGAAAACATCTGTCTTTATACTGTTTCTTTGCAATCTAGACAAATTTTTTGCCCGTTTTCGTCATATTTCCAATTGTGTCTTGTTTGTCCTAATCTTTCATGTCCGCATAAATTACATTTTTCGTGCATTCTGCATTTTGAATCTTTTTTGATTTCATAATAATTATGAAAATTATCAAACACTTGAATAGAACAAAGAGTACATCGTCTATATCCATAACAATTATCAGGATTTAATATTTCAGGAGCTTCAAAATCATGTTGATTTTTTGTAAGATATTTTCCGCAATCAGGGCAAATTTTGGAAAAAAAACATTTTGGTTTATCTTTTTCATTTTGATATTCACCCGCGTGCCAACCAATCCCACATTTTACTTCCATTCCAATATCTTTAACAACTTCAGCAGTCTTAATAGTTTTGTCTTTAATTGCTTCTGAAGCATTTACCGCCTTATCTTTTAAAGAACTTAAAAAATTCATAAATTAACGCCCTATAAAATATAATACAATCGACGCAACAGAAACTATCAAAGCTAAAATTGAAATGCTATTTGTAAAAACATTTTTTCTTTTATTTAAAATATCTTTCAGTTCATTGATTTTACATTCTTGCTCTTGAACAATTTTGTCATTATAATTTTTATATTGTATAAATTCTTGATAATGTTTTTCTATGAGTTTATATTGCTCATCATCAATTTGATTTTTTTTATCTAATTCTACTTGGATATTATTTATCGTATCTTTGTGTTTTTCATGATCTTCTATAAAACTCAGTGTGAACTTTTGTATTTGTTGAAATTGTTCTTTAGCGGCTTTAGATAAACGAATTACCTTGCCATCGCTCTTTACAAAACCTTGCGCAATAATAAGAGATAAAGCTTGATTCATACGCGTAGCAATACAAAAACTGGAAGTAAAAAATATTACAACTTCTTTTAGAATTGTTGTCATTTGATTCATTGATTCATTCTGTAACTCTACTACTTCAAGGATCATATTGGATTTAATTTCTTTTTTTTCTTCTGATGTTTTTCCAAGCCAACGTCTAAAAATTGGTATATAAGTTTGCCAATCACTATCTGTATTAAGATTTTTGGCTTTTTGTGTTCTATCTTTTGCTTTATCAGCATTCTCTGCTGCTGTTTCAATAGCTATAGCTATTTCACTGATTTTTTTATTAATAAATTTTTGAATATATTCTTCATCAAGGTTTTCAATATTTTGCAAAAAATCTTGATCTTTTTGTGTGATAAGTTCTAGCATCAGTTCTCCTTAGTTTGATTAAGTTTTTTGTATAATTTTTTAGTGATATTACAATTTTCAAATTCTTCAATTGCTGTTTCTACTTCTTGAGAACTTTGCTCTCTTATTTGGTTATCTTTTTTGATTTGTTGTATAGTTGCTAAAGTTTCGTTTTTTACAATATGATAAGCATCATTCAATGCAAACCAAGTTTTGGCAATTTTGTATTGTACTATCAAATTTTTTTGAGTTACAATTTGTATTTGTAAATTGCCAATTTTGGAATTGCTTCTCCACTTATCCATATAAAAAATAGCTATAGTGCTCAATACAGCACCACCAGCCGCTGAAATACATAAAGAAAGGGCATCCCCTATTGTTTCATCGGTAAAAGGGATAGGTAGTGACAAAAATACATTAAATCCAGGTATTGACAGCAGAAACTTGTGGATCATTTCACTTCCTAACATTGAAATTGCAGAAATCATCCCGCTAACAAAAATTTTCGATGCTTCAAAGTAAATTTCATCTTTTGGTATATTTTTAGGTGGATTAATAATGATTTTTACAGCTTGATATAGAGAAGTAAAGCCTGCGCGTATGATTTGCACTATTTTTTTTAAAGTTGTAAAAATAGTGTTAATAATAAAAACCAACAAATTAGAAAAAAATGCTTGAATTCCTGCTTCTAAAGAACCTTTGAATATATCCTTCCATTTTGCCTTTATCTTTTCCCAAACTTTTTCCATTCTGCGTGCAAATCGTTTAAAAATTTCTTTAATATTTTCTTTTCCAAACTCTCTAAAGGTGGTTTTTAATTCAATAACAACAGCTTCAATAAAATCTTTTAAGACAACTCCAAAGGCAGAATAAACAAAGATTTTCATTGAATCTTTAGCACCTGTACTTAAAACTTCATTAGAATATTTGACAATTTTTTCTTTTATAACTTTCTTTTTTAGGTTTGATTTGGCTGTATTGTAAATTTTTTCAGCTTTTTTTTCATCGATTCCATATTTTTCAAAATTGGTTTTTCCTGTTTTTGGATCAATTTCTTTACCCCACTCCATAAGATCTCTATCACCTTTAGAAGCATTAGCACTTGCATCAAGCCACTTAAGATTGTCAGGGTGATTTGCTATTTCTGCCCTAATTGCATCATCTAAAAATAAATGCATATTAGGATCTCTATCAATTTCCTTTAAAGAAATAACATGATCTAGTTGCGCTTTATTCTTTCCAGTACCCCTTTCCATTTCTTCACCTGTGTATTCACTACGTACAATTTTTGGAGAATTATCTCTTATATTATCTTTTATTTTATCATAGTTTGAATCTCGTTTATAGCCTTGTTGATATTTTGTAAGCTTTTGTAAATCTTCTTCTGTTGCTACAATACCTTTTTCAAAGTTATGTAGTGTTGTTACATTCCCACCATCTTTTGCATTTAAGATCGTTGAAGCGAGTCCAAAATGCCCTGTCACAGCATCCATAGCATTTTTAGTGCATTGTTCAAAAAGTGTTTGGGTTTGCTGTTCGGGTAATTTTTCCATTAAATCTTCAAGTTCTTTAAGTGAATTTTCCAAACCTTTATCAATTTCTATTCTTAGACATTCTTTTTTAGATAAATTTTCCAACTCTTTTTCTAAATCCGCATAATTGGCTTTTAAATCCAATTCTTCTAAATGTATATAATTATTCATATTTTAATAATTCCTTGTTTTTAATTTTTGTATTTTATCAAATCCCCCCCCCCAGTCAAGGGGGAAGTGAAGTTTTTAAGTTTTACGCCATAGCACTAGCGCTAAAATTGTGATTAAATATATAGCACAAAATATTATATTATAAGGATAAGGTTGCATAGAAAGAAAAATAAGTATCGCTATGCCAACAAAAACCATAAACACTATAAAATACAAACTACACATCAACACTATGGCAACAAAGCCGGCTATAAGACTTAAAATTCCAAGTATTATTCCCATTGTTTATTCCACATAGGAGAACTCCACACAGAAGGAAAAATATACTGAGGAAAAGTTTGAAATTTTGTTTGCAGATAAAATCTCTGTGTTTTTCTCTCCATACTTTCGCTTATCATTTTTACAACCGCTAAGTCATTTTTTTCGCTTTGTGTTTCCAAAAAAGCACTTAAGCATTCAAATTTTTTAGCATAGTCGATCACTTTTATCATTTGATCTTTATAAGATGACAAAAGAAATTCTGTTTTATGATTATTTTTAGAGGTAAAATTTTGCTCAAATTCTAAAAATTCCTTAGAATTAAAATATTTTGAAAAGCCGCTATAACACTCCATGCATTCGCAAAGAAATTCTTGAATTTGATTTTTCTTTTGTTCGACTTCAAGCTCTCTTTTGAGTTTGTATTCTTCGGTATTGATCATATCTTTACAGCTTGGAACAATAGCATGTGTATCAAATATTCTTTCTGGCTTGGATAATTTTTCGTATAATTTTTTTATGCCATATCCTGTAGCTGTAAGAGCTATACCACCAAATGCGATTTGTTTTAACATTTTCTCTCCTTGTTTTAAAATAACAAAGAAAGTATAAAACACCCTTGCGACAGGTTGTGTCGTAAAAAATAACTTTAAAATATTAAAAACTTATTTTATTAAAGCTAGCCTGTAAATTCAGTAGTTTCATAGCCTATAGGTTTATCTACAAAACAAGATTTTTCTTTTAAAAATACAACTTCTATAGTTCCAACAGGCCCATTTCTATTTTTTCCAACAATAATTTCAGCATTTTCTTGCATAGGATTTGGTATAAAAAGCCTTTGATAAGCTTTGCCTTCAGCTTTAGCTTTATTCTCTCTTTCTTTTTCTTCTTGTTCTCTATAAACCTCATCGCGATATACAAACAAAATAGCATCCGCATCTTGCTCTATAGCTCCACTTTCTCGCAAATCACTCATCAAAGGACGCTTATTTGCCCTTTGCTCTAAGCCACGATTAAGTTGTGAAAGTGCGATAATAGGCATATCAAGCTCCCTAGCCAAAAGCTTAAGTCCTCTTGAAATTTCACTAACTTGCAAATGTCTATCATTAAAATTTGAATTACTCATCATAAGTCCTATATAGTCAATCACACAAAGTCCTATACTTTCATCTTGAGATTTTAAACGCCTTAAAATAGCCCTTACATCAGCGATAGTTGCATAACCACTATCGTAAATATATAATTTCTTTTGACTATAATCATTACAAGCATCTCCTAAACGCTCCCATTCATCATCGTTTAAATCTGCAGTTAAAATTTTTTGCAAAGGAATGGAAGTTTTGGAAGATAGCATTCTTTGCATGATTTGAGTTGCAGGCATTTCAAGAGAAAACAAAGCCACGCCTTTTTTTTGTCTTAAAATCTTGTCAATGAAATTTAAACAAAGAGTTGTCTTTCCCATACCTGGGCGCGCAGCGATTATTATAAGTTCACCCCCTTTAAAACCTTTTGTCATTTTATTTAGACCTTCAAAACCTGTATCAAGTCCTATAATACCTTTATTTTCTAAAGTTTTTTGCTTTTTAAATTCTTCAAAAAGTTCTGATATTACCATATCAACATCTTTAATATCTCTAGAATTCACACGATTTGTAATGCTAAAAATTTCTTTACCAATTTCATCTGCGATTTCACTTACAGCACGATCTTCATTGATACGAGTTGGTAAAAGATGCGCAAAACTCAAGAGCTGTCTTTTTACAGACTTTTCGCGAAGTTCATTTACATAAGCAGGCAAATCTATCATAGAAGGAGTAGCAAGAATTTCTGCTAAAATTTGCTCATCTATTTTTTTATGTTTTCTTAAAAAACTTACAGAAATAGGCTCTTTGTTATTACTA
Organism: Campylobacter sp. CH278; assembly: GCF_004378845.1. Lineage (NCBI taxonomy): Bacteria > Pseudomonadati > Campylobacterota > Epsilonproteobacteria > Campylobacterales > Campylobacteraceae > Campylobacter > Campylobacter sp. CH278. The sequence goes on from NZ_RYXZ01000002.1 coordinate 164,839, forward strand.
CAAGCTATAACCGCTTTAAAAATATCTTGGTGAGCTTTAAGACTAAAATCTTTTGGGCTAATATCACCTGCTATACTAGCATAAGCTTCTTCACTCATGATACAACTGCTTAAAATAGCTCGTTCTAAATCCAAATCATAATACTCTTGCTGCACTAAATTTCCTTATAAATATAAATTAATTCTAAAAATTCTATCTAAAAAAACTTAAATTATAAAACTTAATTTTTTTATAAATATTTAATGTAATATTAGTTACAATTATAAATGTAATTTAATTACAAACAACAAACATTTCAAGGAGAACATTTGAAAAAATATTTATTTTCCTGTGTTTTAGCCTCCATTTTAACCCAATCAGCTACGGCTGTAGAATTTCAAGAAGGTTTTAGTGGAAATTTAAGCATAGGTGTGGGTGCAAGGGATATTAAAAGTAATATTTCAACCTTGGCAAACAGTGATTATCTAAGCAGTTACAATGCTGATAATTCAGACTCCTCTTTCATTCCTTTTATCGGTGTAGAACTTTACTATGGCAACCTTATAGATAATGATAGAATTTTTATTAAAAACTACAATGGAAGAGATATCAGCGGTATAGCTTTAGGCTACGAAAGAGCTTATTTAGAGCGTTTTAGCACTTCTTTTTCTGTGATTTCCTCTTTAAGAGAAAAAGCTTATGCAGATCCTTACAAAATAGGCAATAGAGAGGAAACTGATGTTGATAGATATGGTTTTAAAATCTCTCAACTTTATGAAAGTGATTTTGGGAAATTTACCACTTCATATTTATTTAGCAAAAACAAATATGATAAAGACACTATCGCACAAAGCTCTTTAAAAAGGGAGGGATATTATCACGAATTTGAATTAAACTATAATTATAGCTTATTAAACCTAGGGTTAAATTATGATTACAATGATGCAGACGGAAAAGCTCAAAGCTATTCAAGATATGGTTTTAGCATAGAGACAAATTTGGCTTTTGCTAATGATTACATCTTCACTCCAAATTTAAATCTTAGCAAATATGAAGCAGTAGGAACTGATCCTATCTTCCACAAAAAACAAGATGGTAATATAGTTAAGCTTAATCTAAAAGTTGTTAAAAATCAATTTTTGGGTTATAACGGACTTTATGGTTTTGCAAATTATGGTATAGAAAAAAGAAATAGTGATATAGAATTTTATGATGAAACCTATCAAATTATCCTAACTGGTATAGGATATAAATTCTAAAAATTATAAAAAAGCTCCTTTGATAAAATTTAAAAAAGATCTATCTCCTATAAAGATAGATCTTTAAAAATTCTTTTAAGAAAAATCCAAGCTAAAATCAAAACACAAAATTCAGCAAAAAATGGACTTAGCCATACTCCATTTAAACCTATAAAATAAGATAAAAACAAAAGAAAAAACAAAGGTATAAATAAATTTTGCGCCAAACTTAAAACCAAAGAAAAGCTTGCCTTATTAAAAGCTGTTAAAAAAGAACCGCTTAGAACATTAAACCATGCAAAAAAATAATTAAAAGCAAAAAGCATCAAAGCTGCATAAGCAAAAGTTTTAAATTCTTGATTGTTTTCTTTTGTAAAAAGCGTGATTAAATTTTCTCCAAATATCAATATAAGCACTATAGAGAATAAAGATAAAAATCCCCCTGCAAAAAATACCACTTTTACAATAGCTTTAATTCTTGAAAAATCTTTTTTAGCACAGTTGTAACTAAGCGCAGGCTGCATTGCATCACCCATAGCAATAATAAGCATTATAATAAAACTATCAATATATAAAACTATAGAAAAGGCTGCCACGGCTTGAGTATCAGAAATTTTTAATAAAACAAAATTTGCAAAAATACTATATAAAGATCCTGAAATATTGCCAAAAAACTCACTACTTCCGTTATAAAGAATATTTTTAAAAATTTTTAAATTCATATATAGGCTCGAAATTTTAAGCTCTAAATTTTGAAACAAGAAAGGAAAAATTCCAAAAATACCACCTAAAACAAGTCCCAAACAAGTTGCAAGAGCAGCTGAAAATAAGCCCCAACCCAACTCGATTATAAAAATAAAATCAAGCACTATATTGCTCAATGCTATAATCACATTCATTACCATACTATAAGCAGTTTTTCCGCAAATTCTTAAATAATTATCCAAAGCAAAAGAAAGCATAGTAAAAGGTGCAAACAAAGCAAAAACAAACATACATTCTTTAGCCATCGTTTTAATCTCATTGCTAACATTTAAACAATCAATCAAAACAGGTCCTAAAAAATACTCCAAAATTCCGATAAAACAAGAGATTATAAAGATAATCAACATACTTGAGCTAAATATCTTTCTAGCTAAATTCTTCTTGCCTAAACCTAAATGCATCGAAATTTGCACTGCTGATCCTATAGCTATCATATCAGCCAAAGCAAAAGACATCATGATAAAGGGAATAATCAAAGCTAGTGCCGCTAAAGCATCGCTTCCTAGATATTTTCCAACAAAAATTCCATCAACTATATAATAAAAAGAAATAAAAGCCATGCTTATAACATTTGGCACGGCACATTTTACAAAAAGCCTAAAAGGGCTTAAGGTGTTAAAAATACTTGACATAATAATCCTTAAAATATTTAAAATTAAAAATATTTTAAACCGCTAATAAAATGCCAAAAGTCCTAGTATGTAAGAATTTAAATAAAGTAATTTTGCAATAAGTTTATTAATATTTATTTTATTTTGCATATGAATTTTCTAGATTAAACTAAAATAAAAATTTAGCCCAAAGGCTAAATTTTAAAGTACAGAAAGAATTTTCACAGCGTCATTTAACCCTGTAACTATACTTGCTCCATTTTTAGTAGCAATATCTCCTGCTACAAAGATGCCTTTAACATTGCTTTGTTTATTTTCATCCATTAAAGGCACGCCTTTATCATCAACATTAATCCCACATTTTTGTAAAAAATCAAGTGGAGTAGAACCACCAATAGCATAAATGATTCTATCATAAATATCGCTTGTACCATCGGTAAAATTTACCTTAGCCTTGCCATTATCATCTTCTACTTCATTAATGTCAATTCCTAGTTTTAACTCTACCTTACCTGAATTTCCAGCTTCGTGAATATCTTTAAGATTTATATCATTTAATCTTGTAAATTCTTTTTTACGATAACAAAGGCTAACTTGATTTGAATTAGCCAAATCCACAGCGTATTCTGCTGCTGAATTTCCACCACCTACAACAAGAATTTTTTCATTTGCTAAAACTGAATTGGCATTAAAATTAATGATTTTTGTTAAAGTTATAGGAAGTTTGTAATCAGGTTTATTAGGCTTACCCATTCTACCTATAGCAACAATAATGTTTTTACACTCATAAACACCTTTAGCTGTGCTTACTAAAAAAACTCCATTTTCATTTTTAACGCTCTCAACTTCAGAGCCAAATTCAACTTCTATATTGTGCTCTTTTAAAGCGTTTTGAAAAGTTTCTATAGTGCTTTCTTTGGTGCCATCTTCAAAAGGAACATGTCCGTGATTGGTTCCTTCACATCCCTTATAAGCTTTATCTACTCTTTTGCCATCTTTATAAAATTGCATTAAAGTTTGACAAATGTTATTTGATTTTTCTAGTATTAAAACTTCTTTGTTTTTAAGCTTGGCTTCAACCGCACAGCCTATGCCCGTTGGACCTGCACCTACTACGATTAAATCTATTTTTTTCATTTATATTTACCTTTCAATTCTAAATTTTTTTGTATAATTTATCAAGTTTTTTGTAAATAAAGGATTAAAAATGCGAAATTTGCTTGAAAATATTAAGAAAAATTCTCAAAAACTACTTAACTTAACACCCAAAGATAAAGAAAAAATTATTCTAAAATTAGCTCAAATTTTAAGAGAAAATTTCAAAATTATCCTAGAAGCAAATAAAAAAGATATGGCAAATTTCACAAAAAGCAGAGCAATGAAAGATAGGCTTTTATTAGATGAAAAACGTATTTTAGCTCTTTGTGAAGGCCTAGAAAAAATCGCTCACATCGAAGATCCTATAGGCAAAATTTCTAAAGGCTGGAAAAATTATGCGGGTTTAAACATACAAAAAATAAGCATTCCTTTAGGACTCATTTGTGTTATTTACGAAGCAAGGCCTAGTCTTAGCGCTGAAATCGCAGCTTTAATGATAAAAAGTTCCAATGCTTGTGTATTTAAAGGTGGAAGTGAAGCAAAATTTACAAATGAGGCTATATTTACTCTTGTTAATAAAGTACTTAAGGAATTTGATTTGCAAGATTGTTTTGCTATGTTTACTCAAAGAGATGAGATCTTGCAAATTCTAGCTTTTGATGATTTAATCGATGTGATCATACCTCGCGGAAGTTCAAACATGATACAAGAAATTGCAAACAATACTAAAATTCCTCTCATAAGGCAAGATAAAGGCTTGTGCCATGCTTTTGTAGATCAAAGTGCTAACTTAGATATGGCTTTAAAAATAATCCTTAATGCAAAGTGTCAAAGAGTAAGTGTTTGTAACGCTTTAGAAACGCTTTTAATCCATGAAAAAATTGCTAAAAATTTTATAAGTCTTTTAATCCCTGAATTTGAAAAATTTAAGGTAAAAATTCACGCCCATGAAAACGCTTTGGCTTATTTTAACAACTCAAATTTAGAAGTTTTTAAAGCAGATGAAAATACCTTTGATACAGAATGGCTTGATTTTGCTTTAAGTGTAAAATTAGTAAAAGATTGCGATGAAGCTATAGAGCATATCAATAAACACAGCTCCTTGCATTCTGAAACCATTATCTCAAATGATGCTTCAAATATCGCTAAATTTCAACGCCTTATAAACTCATCTTGTATTTATGCTAATGCTTCAACGCGTTTTAGCGATGGAGGAGAATTTGGCTTTGGTGGAGAAGTTGGAATTTCAACCAGCAAATTGCATGCAAGAGGTCCTATGGGAGTTGAAGATATTTGCACTTATAAATATATAATCAGTGGGGAAGGACAAATTCGAGAGTGAATAAAATAGAAATGCTAAAGCAACACTTTAAAGAAATTGCTAAATTAAATTCAAGCGAACAAGTTTGGCAAATGCCTTTTTTTGCAGCTTTAGGCGTGGGTATAGTTTTAGGGCTTAGTGTATTTTTTGGAAAATTAAACTATGGACTCATTGCCATGATAGGAGCTTTGTCTTTTTTATATGTTCCAAACACTCCTTTATATCATAGAATGGCTGTTGTGATGTGCTGTTCTTTTGGCATAGTTTCTAGTTTTTTCTTAGGAATTTTAACCCATTTTTTGCCTGCAATTTTTGCCTTCATCCCTATAGGACTTGTGGCCATGGGAAGTTCTATTTTAATTAGATATTATAACATTGGTGCACCTGGATATTTTTTCTTTGTATTTTCTTGTGTTTTAGGAGCTTATTCTCCTTTTGAAGCTAAGGATTTTATCTTTTTAGTGGGTCTTGTTTTTCTTGGGGCAATGGTAGCTAATTTAATGGCTTTGTTATATTCTATCGTTGTGATTTATGGATTTAAAAATGCTTTACCTAGCGAAATTCCACCTAGAGAATACATAGGTTTTGATGCAGTTTTTGTGGATTCTTTGATCATGGGTTCTTTTGTGGCTTTTTCTATATTTATAGGAACTTTTTTAGAACTTGAAAGAAGTTATTGGATAGCCATTTCTTGCACAGCTATTATGCAAGGTGTAACTTTAAATTCTATATGGATTAAACAAATTCAACGCATCATAGGAACGGCCTTAGGAGTATGTTTTGCATGGTGGCTTTTATCTAAACAATTTCACGATATAGAGCTTGTTTTACTTATGATGTCTTTGTTTTTTATAGGACAATTTTTAGTCAATCGAAACTATGCTTTAGCTATGATTTTCTTTACTCCTTATGCTACCTATCTTTCAGAAGCAGCCAATTTTATGAGCGAAAATGCAGATACATTAATACTCGCTCGTTTAATTGATGTCGTAATAGGAAGCATTTTAGGACTTTTAGGTGGTTTTGTAATTTACAAACCTTATCTAAGAGTACATTTTGAACGCATTGCAAAATACATCTTTAGGATAAAACAAAAAGCTTAAAAGTCAAATAAAGCACAAGCATTATCCCCTAAAATTTGCTCTTGTTCTTTTTTAGATACGACAACTTCATTAAAAGCTACTAGAGCCGATGAAAAATTAACATTTGCTTCAAAATTTGTATGTGGCCAATCGCTTCCAAAAACAAAATTGCTAAGTGGAAAATGTTCTTTTAAAATTTCATATATTTTCTTTGCAAATTTTACAGCTTGTTCATTATTAACATAGTCTATTTTTGCTCTATAAAAACCGCTAATTTTAAAAAATATTCTAGAGTTTTTTAAACAAATTAGATCCTCTAAATTTGTTAAGTTTGCATTAGCTCTTGCTAAATGATCGATAACGATATTACAACCATAAGGAATTAAATTTTCAACAATATCAACAAGATTATTATCTAAATCTCTTTGAATTTCTATTTGCATTTTAAGCTTACTTAAATTTTCAAAAAATTGAGTCCAAACCATACTTTTAAAATTTGGCAATTCTTTGCCTATTAAATTTAATCTAACTCCACAAGCTTTTCTTTCTTTTAGTTTTTTAAGCTCATCAAATTTAATACCTTCATCAACCACAACTATAGCTTTTATATTTTCATCTTTTTCGATACTCTGAAGCAAAAATTCATTGTCAACACCTAAAAAACTTGGCTGAACTAAAACCCCTTTATCAAAACCATAATGATCTAAATTTGCTTTATAATCTTTAAAACTAGCATCATAATCAGGCTTATATCTTGCATTTGCAACCGTATTTAACTTTTTCAAAAATATATGTGCATGAGTATCAATCTTCATTAAATTATCCTTATAAAATAAAACTCATTATAATAGTAGCTAAAATCGCCGCTATAAATCCTATAGGCACAGCTTTAATAAGTAAATCTTTAAATAATTTTTCCTTATATTTGTCAGGACAAGATCCTAAAATTAAACTTCCTCCAGAAGAAAAAGGAGAAATAGCAGAAGCTTGAGCCCCTACAACAATACAAGAAAAAAGCAATACCTCGCTTAACCCACTGCTTGCAGCAATGCTTGGAACTATAGGAAAAAGAGCTGGAGTAACCACACCCAAAGTACTTGAAAAAAGCGACATAAAAGCTGCAATAGCACACATTATTAACGGAATAAAAATCACATTGATCTCATTTTCTACAAGATCTGAAAATAATTTTATAGCCCCTGCTTCAACCGCTATGCTAATTAACATCCCTACTCCACAAATCATTATTAAGGTTCCCCAAGGAATTAAAGCAACAACTTGTTTCTCATCGGCTAATTTTAAAAATAAAGCAATGGCAACAAAAATCATGGCTATCATAGCTATATCTATTTTTTTATTAAAATAACTAATTGTCTCATTATGTGGAAAAATAATATTTAGCACAGGAAAGATTAAAACAACAACAATCATCATAAACATAAGAATTAAAGTAGTTTTTTGTTTATAATCAAATGAATCAGGTTTTGAAATAACACTGATTTTTATATTATTTTTAAAAGCATTAAACACAAAAAAAGATAATACCACAATAGGCAAAATTATAGTAAAAGCAAAAATAATACTAGAATTTACAAAAGCTTCATTTGCTTCAATGCCTGAATTTTCCATCAATCCACGAAAAATAATCCCACTTTGAGAAGTCATAAAATTTGCTCCTCCCAAAGCACCATAGTTTATAGCCATAGCTCCAGCAATTTTGCTTAAACCGATTTTATCGCAAAGTAAAAAAGTAAGTGGTGCCATAAAAGCTAAAACTGTATAAAAACCTGCTCCTAAAGCAGCTATAATAGCACTAACCACAAAAATAACAAAAGGAAGCAAATAAGGATGATTAGCAAAACGATACATCAAATGTCCAGCTAATTTTTCAAGAGTTCCATTTACGGTTGCAAAATTATAAAACAATGAAACAGCAAAAATAACAAAAAATATAGAAATAGGCCAAAAAGCTATGATTTTTTTAGGAGCTAAATCCATAAAAAAAGCTCCTATAATATAAGCAAAAATCATAGCAAAAATTCCAACATTATGTCTAGTAATATAGCCCAAAATAATAGCCACTATAATACTAGAGATGATTAAAAAAACCATTATCATCCTTTAAAATATTATAGGGCTTATAATATCAAAAAATATATTTTTCAAAGCATAAAAACAAAATCTAAATTTAAAAAATATCTATTTAGTAACAAATTTACTCATCTTATGAAATTTTTATAAAATATCCACATCCATAGCAAGCAAAGCAAAGCTTCCTAGCCAATGCGACCCAAGATAATCATCTTCTATATGAGCTATGGCTTTATCAAAATGCTCTGTAGCATTATTTCTTAAAAGAATTTTTAAATTTTCATCGCAAAAATTTGAAAGTATTTTAAAACACCAAGCACGACTTAAATTTAGCCCATCTAGATGTGCTATTTTACCATCGCTCCTATCACTCACACTCACAGGGGTAAATAAAGTTGCAGGCTCTTTTGCTTCTAAATTTGGCAAATATACTTTAAAAAATTTTACAAAATCATTTTTAGGTAAAACAGTACTTAAAAGCACCGCTTCCATCAAAACAGGAGATAAAAACTCATCTCCACAAGGCTCTAAAGCTTGCATATTTTTATCATTTAAAAACCACTTTTTAGCACTTTGGATGATGCAATACTCTAATTCTTGATCTTTTTTAAATCTTGCATATTCTAAAGCAAAATACAAAGCAAAAGAGCTATTAAAATGGGTTCCAACTCGTATAGGATAATCCATCTTAGGCAAAAACTCCTTAAATTCTTTAACAAAAAAATCAGCTATGCCTTCTAAATTTTTAACCCAAATTTCAGCTTTGTCATTTTCCTTAGCAAGTAAATTTATCTCCAAAGCCAGTTTTAAAAACCATCCCCATCCATAAGGTCTTTCAAAACCTTTGTGTGCAGGGTTTTGAAGATATTTAAGCTCTCCTTCTGCTTTTTCTTTGCTAAATTGAGAATCTAGAGCTTTGATGATTTCATCCTTTGGAGCAAAATGAGAAAAATCTTTTAAAATTTTCACCAAAAGCCAGTGAGAATGCACGCTAGAATGCCAATCATAAGAACCATAAAATATAGGATACATAAGTTTTGGTGGTTTAATATCATTGATATCATTAAAAGAATGTGTAATTTTATTTGGCAATTCTCTAAAAATATTTTCTAGTGCAATAAAGCTAAATTGTTTTATAAATTTTTCCATTGTTTCTCCTTAAAATCTAAAAGCTAAAAAATACATTAAAAAGATATTAGCCACAAGCAAAACAAGTCCTGACATAAACTGGGCTTTAATTACGCCATTTTTATCATCCAAATTTAAAAGTGCCGCAGGAACTATATTAAAATTTGCAGCCATAGGCGTCATTAAAGTTCCGCAAAATCCACTAAGCATTCCAATCGCACCTATAATAGCAGGATTTGCATGCATTTGTATGATTAAAATCGGCAAAGCAATAGCAGCAGTAATCACAGGAAAAGCTGCAAAAGCATTACCCATTACTATAGTAAAAAGCGCCATAGCAATACAATACACAGCTATTGCAATAAAAGCATTATCTAAACTAATATAACTAGATAAAAGTTTAGATACTTGATCGCCCATTCCTGTAGAAACAAAAACTACTCCAAGTGTAGCCAAAATTTGCGGCAAAAGCGCCGCCCAACTAATGTGATCCATAGTATGTGCTGCATCCTTAACGGCTCTTTTAGGAGAAGCCTTAAACATAAAACAAGCAACTACTGAAGAAATAATTATACCTATAATCAAAGCCATCAATGTAGCATTTTTATTTTCAAAAAAACTCAAATAGGGAAATAAAAAAGTCCCAATAAGTGTAATCAAAGGAACCATTAAAGCAGGAATAAAAAGTTTATTTTTATAAATATTTGCATGTTTTATCTCGTATTCTTTTTCTTCTTTGCTAACTTCAATCTTTGCTGGTTTTAATAAATTAAATCCTGCTATAAGTGCTAGTAAAATCACTATACAACCCATCACAAAATGAGGCAAAACTCCTGCTAGTAAAAAAGTAAAACTATAACTTATCCAGAATACCCCGCCGCTTATTCTTGATTTTATATCTTTAGCTTGATTAGAAAAACTTAAAATTCCAAAAACTAAAAATAAAATTCCTACAATATAATAAAGCAAATCAAGACTTATCATCACTCAACCCTTTATAAGTTTTTTCTAATCTTTTATCAAATAAATAAAGTCTAGAACAATGGATAATTAAAGCCAAAATTCCAGTTGGTATAGCCCAAACTGATAAATGCAATGGCTCAACAATAATACCATTGCTCTCATAAAAAGCTTTAATAAATAAAATAGAATGCACGGCTATAAAAATATCCTCTCCAAAAAATACAGCAACATTATCCGTTCCCGCAGAAAAGGCTTTGATTTTTTGACTATCTTTATGTGTTAAGTTTTTAAATTTAAGCTTAGCTGCAGCTTCTGCCATAGGGGCTATTAAAGGTCTTATCATCTGTGCATGTCCGCCTAAAGATAAAAGCCCTAAAGCTGCAGTAACTTGTCTAAAAACAAAATAACACATTAAAATTCGTCCTGTACTGGCAACTTTTATTTTGGATATTAAATTTTTAGCCTGCTCTCTTAAGCCTTTGCGTTCCAAAACAGCAAGTAAAGGTAAAATAAGCCAAATTATAGCAACATAGCGATTATCTACAAAAGATTTTCCTATATCACTAACAACCTTAACAAAATCAAAACCTGAAACAAGTCCAGCATAAATTCCAACTGAAGTTACCACTAAAAAGGGGTTAATCTTTAAAGCAAAACCTAAAACAATCAAAGGTATAGAAGCAAGAAGTAACCATTCCATCAACCATCTCCACAATATAAATTAGAAATATTATAGAAATTTTAAATTGAAGAAAAGTTTAAAAAAATATTTTTAAGAATGGAATGAGAAATTAAGTAACAAAATAAATTTTATATAAATTTAAAAAAGCCTTGGAATAGTCCAAAAGCTTTTTTGTATTACTTGTTCGCTCTTTCTATATACTCACCACGCACAGTATCAACGCGTATAACTTCACCTTCTAGCACGTGAAAAGGAATTTGCACTACTGCACCTGTTTCTAATGTAGCTGGTTTTTTATTTGATCCTTGAGTATCACCCTTAAAATTTGGAGCTGTTTCGATGATTTTGAGTTCAACAACTTGTGGAACTTCTACGCCGATAGCTTTACCATTATGAAAAAGCACATCTACCATCATACCATCAAGCATCCATTTTTTTGCCTCACCTACATCATCATCACTGATAGCTACTTGTTCATATGTTTGCGTATCCATAAATTGACAATTTTCACCATCATCGTAAAGATACTGCATAGTTTTATCTTCTAAATTTGGAGCTTCGCATTTATCGCCTGCATGGAAAGTTTTTTCAAGTACTTTACCATCAATAAAAGATTTGATTTTAATACGCACAAAAGCAGGACCTTTACCTGGTTTTACATGCTGATACTCAACTATTTTAAAAGGAATTCCATCGATTTCTATTTTAAGTCCCTTTTTTAAATCACCCATTGAATAAGATGCCATAAATTTCCTTTGTTAAAAAATAAAAAATAATTCTATCAAATTTTGATTGATATCACAATAAAATTATTTTATTTGATGAAAAAATAAGTAAAATTACGTTAAAATCCAACTTTAAAGCATAGTAAATGCTCGCTTCTTTTTAGAAGAGGAAAGTCCGAGCTGCTAAAGACAAACATTCCATCTAACAGATGGCTAGGGCAACCTAAGGGATAGTGCAACAGAAAGAAAACTACCACGCAAGTGGAAAAGGTGAAACGGCGGGGTAAAAGCCCACCAGCGATTTTGGTAACAATTTCGGCTATGTAAACCCAATGTGCAGCAAGAAGGGATGGTTAGCGTCTTTGTTTTAACCCTTCGCTTGATTTTGTTTGCAAAAACAAAACTAGATAAATGAGCATTCAAGACAGAACTCGGCTTATCGCTATGCTTTTTTAAGATTTAAAATATGTCAACGCTTTTTGAAATTTTTGAATTTCAACAGCTTTTGTTTTTTTCTTTTGTTCAATCAGTATAACAGCTTCTCGCAAAAGAGCTTGAACTTGATGAAATACATCATTTGCATTTTCTTTTAAAAAATCTTCTGAAGGCGATTCTTTGGCTAAATTTTTAATAAAAGCTTTCATATCAAGTTCATCAAGTAAATTTTCAAGTTTATTGATATTTTCTTGGATTAATGCAAGTTTAAAATCACTGAGCCACTGTTTCATTGTTATGCACTTCTCTCCAAGCTTCTAGCAAACCTTTGGTTACATTTATAACTTCATTGATTCTATCTTCGTTATTTTCTAAATTTGCCAAAGATAAAAGTTGAATTTCTCTTGTATAAAGTCCGCTTAAATAATGCGCCACTTCTCCGCCTTTTTCATAATCTAAAGTATTAATAAGCTCTATAAAAATAGCCGTGGTTCTTTTTACAAAATACACTCTTTGTTCTATATCTTCATTTCTTATGGCTACTTTAGCTCTTGCACAAAAACGCAAAATTCCCTCATAAAGCATTTCAATAAGTTTTTGCGGAGACTCTATCCCCACTTGATTTTGAGAATAAGCATTATAGGCTAAATTATTTTGCATCTTTTTTATCCTTAATTATTAGAATTGTTTGCCGCATTAATCATATTAGTTACAGTATTTAGCTGTTGATTGAGTTTATTTAAAATACTCTCATATTGCAACCATTGATTCGCCATTGTATCGTATCTTGTATCAATCATAGCCTGAGTTGAGTCTTTAGAGGTATTTAATGATTTAATATCATTTGTCAAACTCTCATCATATTTTGTAATTGAACCATCTTTTCCAGTCATCTCTTGCAACGTGGCTTTTAATTTTGAAAAAATACCTTTACCTTCTATAGGCTTAGAGGTTATATTTACGTCAGACAAACCTAATTCCTTGAGAATTTTAGCATCTCCTTTGATTGAAAAATCCGAGCTACCATCTCCACTAAAATTCAACTTAAACCCTTTAACACCGTTTTGATCATAGGATTCAACCTTAACTTTTAAGCCTTCAATACCTTTACTGTTTATATGATTAGCTAAATTTTGAAGCAATTCTTCCTCTGTTTTTCCTGTTAATTTAAAATTAGTACCATCAGAATTTTTAGATAAATCGTATGTTTGATTATTAAAAACTATAGTAAAACCTCCTGGTTTAAATTCTAAACCTTTATCGTCAGTGCCACTAGAATCAAGATATTGATTCAAACTTCCCTGCTTAATTACCTCTCCTGTGTGATTAATGTCTTCGTATTTAGTAATATTTGAAAAAAAACTTTCAGTAGAGTCTGGATCTTCTTTAACTTTTTGTTCAAATTTAGAAGAATCAAAACTCAAAGTGCCTGCATCATTTAAACTTAAGCCAAAATCCTGCATAGAAAGCATAACCTTAGTGTTTACTTTATTACCATTTGCATCTTCAGTAGTTCCATCAACAACTTGAGAATCAAACAAATCAGCAAGAATGCTTGAGCGTATTGAATTTACTTCACTGATGCCTTGTAAAGTTCCTTTTGTTCCAGTTTCACTATTATAGTCAGTTGCAGTATTAAGATTGGTTACTAAATCATTATAAGCATCCACCAAATCTTGCATAGCTTTTGTCACACCTTCAAAATCTTGCTGTACATCAAAATTAATTTCACCTGTTTTATTTAAAGTTAAAGTCATTCCTACACCAAGATCGGTAACAGTATTACTTGATCTAAACATCTTAATGCCATCAAGTGTGAATTCTGCATTTTGCGCAGTTTGGATATGCAAAGAAGCATCCTTAATGCCATAACCTTTATCCTTAGCTGGATTAATAGAACTCGTTGTATCTAATTCCCATCCAAGATTTTTGAATATGTTTTCTGCCTCTGAATCACTTTGATACCGACCATTCGAATTTTTTTTTCCCGCATAGAAACTTATCGCACTGTCTTCGCCTGTTTCTTTACTGGTTAAAGTTAAGCGGTAAGGAGTGTCTTTCTCTCCTGTGTTTACAATCTTAGCGACAATCTCTCCTCCACTAGCTTCATTAATTTTATCAGCTAAATCTCTATAGGTTGTGTTTTTATCTACCGTAACAGTATATTCTTTGCCATTTGAAAAAAAAGTAAGATCGGTGGTTCTAGTTAAATTTGCATTAATAAAACCGCTGTCATTTGCTAATCCTTTGCTTTGATACACATCTTTTTGTGCAAGTTGAGTAACATTGATATTCATGCTTTGTAAAGCAACACCCGAATTAACTGTAAGACTTGCTGGAGGATTATCGCTAATACTTCCTACAACTTTTCTTTTCGCAAAAACCGTAGCATCGGCTAATGATGAAACAGCCGTCTGAAAACTTAGTAATTTAGTTTTGATTTCTGTTAAATCTTTTTGTTTAGTTGTATTTTCTTCAATTTTTTTAGTATAAGGATCAATACGAGCTTTTTGCTCTGCTTCTTTTAATTTATCTATAGTATCTTGAGTTAAAACCCCAGAACCAAATCCTAAACTAGCTAGACTACCAAATGCCATTTTTAACTCTCCTTATCAAATATCATTCCTATCACATCCCTAAAATACTCAGCTAATCTCATAGCCTCTTCACTAGGAATTTGACGAATTTCCCTTCCAGTGCTTTTTTCAGTCACGCTAATATACATAGAACCGATTTTATCACTATAACCAAAACGAACATTGGTATCTAGAGAATCCATTTGCTCATTTAACTTTTTTGTAATATCAGCCAACTTTTCACTCACACCTTGTTGTTGTCCATCATCGCCTCCTTGGCCTTGACTTCTATCGGTTTGAATGTTTAAACTAGCCTGTGTCTCACTTGTTCTTTGGCTAATGTTTGCCAAAGCTGTATCCATTTGCCCATTTGCCTTCGATATTTCCATTTTAAAATCCTTTTTAAAATTTCCTATTGCTGGTTAAAAGCTTATATCGACAAATTTATAAATTTATGAACACCTAGTAAAGAAAAATTTATTTTTCAATAATAAAAAACAATAAGCAAAAACTGTGCCAAAATTTTAAAAAAAATCTCAATTATCTTAAAAAATTTCAAATTTATTAAAAAGATCTGGATTATTTTCTAAAATATTACGCAAGATCAAATCTTCTATGACGCTTTTAGTGCAATCTGTTTGCTTAGGCCAAGCTCTTAAATAATCCTCAGCTTCACCTTTAGCACTTGCATCTACTCCAAGTCTTTCTTCTTTGATAAAAATATCTCTTTTAGCATCTATATTATTTACCACACGCCAAACAAGCATATAAGAATTTTCAAGCTTATTTTCAGCATCTAAAAACACTAAAATCCTAAAATGTTTTTTAAATTCTAAAAGTTTGTCAAAACTTTGCTCAATTTTTTCTTTTTTATCAAGCAAAATACAAACTATAGGACTTTTACTTTCTTTATAAAATTGCTTTAAATTTAAAAGTTCTACCTTAGTTTTAAAAAGTTCTAGTAATTTTTCATCTTCTAAAATTTCAAGCTCTTCAACTTGTATTTCTTCACAAGCATCAAGTCCTGCTTTACCCCCAAAACAAGAATTAGGTGAAGCATGATCTAATTGATCACAAATTCCTTCTGAAATTAAAATTTTCTTTGTATCAAAACGATTTAAAATATAAAGAATTAAAGCATCATAATCTTTCAAAGAAGGTGCATTTTTATCCACAAAAATTGCATGCTTAACAAAACTCATTTGCCCTACTCCCCAAAATGCATGCATAATTTGTTGCGCATGAGCGGGATATTTTGCATCGATTTTTGCTAAGATAAGATTATGAAAGACCCCATTTTCAGGCATATTATAATCAATTAAATCAGGTACTGAAGTTTGAAGCAAAGGTAAAAAAATTCTTTCAGTACCAAGTCCCATGATCTTATCTTCTAAAGGAGGCTTTCCTACAACCGTTGCTTGATAGATCGCATCTTTTTTAGCATAAATTTTTTCTACTTTCATCACAGGAAAAAGTTCAGCAGGAGTGTAAAAACCCGTATGATCTCCAAAAGGACCTTCGATTTTAAATTCTTCTAAATCCACATAACCTTCAATAACCACATCACTATCATAAGGTACAAAAATTTCATTCTCACAAGGAGTAAGTTTTACAGGAGTTTTTTTAATAAAACCATAAAGCAAAAGTTCAAAAATTCCCTTAGGTAAAGGTGCTTGAGAACACCAAATATAAAGCGGATCTCCACCTATGGCTATACTTACAGGCATTTTTTTAAAACCAGCATTTTTGTATTCGTGATAAAAATTTGCTCCATCTTTATGAATTTGCCAATGCATTAAAAGTTCATTTTTATCACTCATTTGCAAACGATACATTCCAAGATTATTTTGAGTTTTATCTAAATTTTGTGTATAAACTTGCCCCATGGTGATAAATTTACCCGCATCATCTTCCCAAGTTTTAAGCACTGGAAGTTCTTCAAGTGAGTTTAAAATTTCATAATCATACAAGGCTTTATTTTTTTTCAGTCTTTTAGGAGGAACATTTTTAAAACTTAACAAATTCATAAAAAAATCCATTTTTGCTTTAAAACTCGTAGGAATATGAAGCTTGGTGAGTTTTGAAATTTCTTCAGCCACCTCTTCACAATCACGCCCAAAAGCTAAATTTAAAGCCTTTTCATTGCAAAAAGTATTCATCAAAACAGGAAATTTATATTGTTTATTTAATTTTTTATCTATAGGATTTTTAAACAATAAAGCCTTACCTTTTTCTCCTTTTTTAGCTTCTATATAGGCTAAATGAGCGATTTCAAGATCTACATCTACAGGCTCTTCAATTACCCTTAAAAGATCATTTTCTTTTAAAATTTGAATAAATTCTTTCATATCATACTCTCAGCTTTTTTTAAAAGTTCTTTAGCACCTTTAGCAATAAACTCCTTAGCCAAACTCTCTCCAAAACCTTTAAAATCATTCTTTTTAATCATTCTTTTATCTTTTAAAATTTCACTTCCATCGGGTAGTCCAAGTACCGCTCGCACACAAATTTCATCTCCTAAAAGCTCTGCGTTAATACCTATAGGAACTTGGCAACCCCCTTCTAAAGTAGCAATAAATTCTCTTTCAATGCTTGTTTCAATCAAAGCATTTTCATCATTTAAACATTTTAAAAGTTCTAAAATTTTTTCATCATTTATGCTTTCTATACCTAAAGCTCCTTGAGAAGCCGCAGGAATAAGCTCATCTTTGCTAAATTCATAAACAAAATTCACTTGCTTATCTAAATTTAAGCGTTTAATTCCCGCCATAGCTAAAATAATCGCATCAAAATCATTATTTTTTAATTTCTCTATACGAGAATTAACATTACCACGCAAAGAAATAATCTCTAAATCAGGTCTTAACAATAAAAGCTGCATTTTACGTCTAAGACTAGTAGTGCCTATTTTTGCACCTTTTGGCAAAGAAAGAAAATCTTTATAATTTTGACTTAGCATAGCATCATTGCTTTGCTCTCTTTTACTTACCGCTGCCAAAACTAAACCTCGAGGAAAAAAACTAGGCACATCTTTTAAACTATGCACCGCTAAATGCGCTTCTTTTCTTAACATACTTTCTTCAAGTTCTTTTGTAAAAAGTCCTTTACCACCAATTTTTGCCAAAGGAGAATCCAGCAAAACATCGCCTTTTGTTTTAAAACCTTCTAAAAGCACTTCAATTTTATGTGTGTTTTTTAAAATTTGGGCTACATGCTCACTTTGCCAAAGAGCTAATTGACTTTTTCTTGTTGCGATAATAAGCTTCATTTTCTATCCTCTATAATTTCAACATCAATAATTTCTTCATTAGAATTTTGATACTCTTGCTTAGTGTATTGATATTTTGATTTAGTTATTAATTTCAAAGCAATACCAAAAAGAAATACAAAAATTCCAAAAACACTTGTAATAATCCCTGGAAAAACAAGCAAAAACCCTGCGATAACAAAAGAAAATTGTGTTAACATATCCTTTAAGCCACCCATTTGAAATTCAAGCATATTTTTCCAAAAAATTCCCAATAAAACCGCACCAAAAATCATACTCAAAAGTATGAAAAATAAAAAATTACCAAAACCAAAAAACACTATAAAAAGTATACTTGCAATAATTTCAAGTACAAATAAAGGGCTTAAACTTAATTTATAATTCATAACACTTTCTTTTTAAGAATTTCCATAAGTTCATCAGTTTTTATAAGTTCTTTTACCAAACCTTCTCTTTGGATAAGCTCTATTTCATTATTTTCTAATCCTTTACCAATAACTAACGCATAAGGAAAGCCCATAAGTTCAAAATCATTCATTTTAACCCCAAAACGCTCATTTCTATCATCAAGCAATACTTCTAATCCAAGATTAGTTAAATCCTCATAAAGCTTATTAGCAAATTCTAAAGCCTTTTCATCTTTGAGATTTGAAACAATAACTTCAAGCACAAAAGGAGCTAAAGTTTTATTCCAAATACATCCTTTTTCATCATGACTTGCTTCAATAGCTACAGCCAACAAGCGTGAAACACCTATGCCGTAACATCCCATATAAAAAGGCTGGCTTTTGCCATTTTCATCTAAGAAATTTGCATTCATCGCTTTGGAATATTTTTGTCCTAGTTTAAAAATATGCCCTACTTCTATACCTTTGCTTTGTTTTAATTTTGCTCCACATTTAGCACAGCAATCCCCTTCTTTAACTTCAATCAAATCTTTAAAACGATCTTTATTTAAATTTACAACATCAATACCGATTAAATGATAATCTTTTTCATTCGCACCCATAATCATTTGCTTTTCGTTTTCAAGCTCAAAATCTATATAAAAATCTATATCTTTTAATCCCACAAAACCTATAAAACCAGCTACTAAGCCAGCTTTTTCCAATTCTTCTTCGCTCGCATCGACTAGTTCAAGGGCACTGCAAGCATTTTGAGCCTTAACCTCTTGCAAATCATCACTTCCTCTTATAAAAAACACAACTAATTTGCTTTCATTTTCATAAATAGCTTTTTTTACCACTGCTTTAATCGTATAAAAAGCATTGATTTTAAAAAATTGTGCTAAAGAATCTATAGTTTTAATATTTGGAGTGTGAAATTTACTTGCATAATTTGCTTCAGGACGCTCATCTTGACAAGTTTTTTTAGCTCTTTTTGCAGCTTCAACATTAGCCGCATAATCACAATTTTCACAGATTAAAATATCATCTTCCCCATTTTTTGCCAAAACCATAAATTCCTTAGAACCACTTCCACCAATAGCCCCACTATCAGCTTCAACTGCTCTAAAATCAAGCCCCATTCTTTGTAAAATTTGAGAATAAGTTTTATACATAAGCTCAAACTCACGCCCTAAATCTTCTTCATTAGCATGAAAACTATATCCATCTTTCATTAAAAATTCACGACATCTTAAAAGCCCAAATCTAGGCCTTGCTTCATCACGAAATTTAAGTCCAATTTGATATAAGTGCAAAGGAAGTTGTTTATAGCTTGTGATTTTGTTTTTTACCAAAGAAAGCATAGCTTCTTCATGTGTTGGACCTAAAACAAATTCATTTTCTTTTCTGTCTTTAAAACGCAAAAGTTCTTTTCCAAAAACATTATAACGCCCACTTTCTTGCCACAAACTTGCAGGAGTGATAAAACTAAGATTTACTTCTTGTGCTCCAGCCTTATCCATTTCTTCTTTAACTATATTTTTAATCTTGTCTAAAACTCTTTTTCCCAAAGGCAAGAAATTATAAAGTCCGCTACCAATTTGTTCTACAAAACCCGCACGCGTTAAAAAAATATGACTAGGTAAACTCGCATCTTTTGGCGCTTCTTTTAAACTTGGTGCATAAAATTTAGCAAATCTCATCATTATTCTCCATATCAAATTCACATTTATATTGATTTAAACCTTCAAGATTATTTTGCAAATCAAAAACATAACGCATAGCATTAATCACTGTATCGCTTTGCATTTTACCTTGTAAATGTTTCAAATTTACAGTAGGCGTGTGTAAAAAAGCCTTAAAAACTTGATGAATCAACTTTCTAGCCTCTTCTTTATCAGATTTTTTCAAATATCCTTTTTTTAACGCAATTTCAAGCTGTTTATCTGCATATTCTTTAGCTTGCAAGCGTATAGCTTTAATAATAGGCATTAAAGCCAAATCATTTAAATATCTAAAAAATTCACCTGTTTCACGACCTATTATTCCATAAGCCATACGAGCTTCTTGTTCTCTTAACGCTAAATTTTTTTGAACTACAACCTCAAGATCATCTACGGCAAAAACAAATATATTTTCATTTTCATTAATATCAATATCCCTTGGAACTGCAATATCAAAAAAATACCTTTTGCAAGGAAGTTCTTCTATTAAAGAATTTGTAATAATAGCATTTGGTGCATTAGTAGCTGAGAAAAAAAACTCGTATTGATTTAAATATTTTTTTAAATTTTCTAAACTATCATATTCACTTAAAACACCAAGTCTCTCGCACAAATCTTTGGCTTTTTGTAAATCACGATTTAAAATAATCACTTTAGCACCCGCAGCAATTAAATGTTTTGCCGCAAGCTCTCCCATCTCTCCAGCTCCAATAACAACAGCTTTTTTCTGTGTTAAATCTGCAAGTTCTTTTGCTTTTGCCACGGCAACACTGGCCACAGAAATAGGATTTTTAGAAATTTGAGTTTCATTGCGTACCTTAGCAGCACATTTAAAAGCACTATGCACTGCTCGTGAAAGGTACACTCCACAAAAACTATTTTTTACTGCAAAAGCAAAGGCATCTTTTAATTGTCCTGCTATCTGAGTTTCTCCAACCACCAAACTATCCAAAGAACTTGCTACAGAAAAAAGATGGTAGATTGCTCCACTATCTTCAAAAATATCAGCTTTTTCAAGTAAAATATCTTTATCAACATCACAAAGCAAAGCCAAAGATTTAACAATAAACTCCGCACAGGCCATTTTTACAAAAGCAACAATTTCAACACGATTGCAAGTACTTATAACCAAACATTCTTCAATATTTTCATGAGTGCTAATGATTTTTAAAAACTCACTTTTTTTAGCTTCATTGGAAAAGCTTAACTTTTCCCTTAAGGCAATATCTGTATTTTTATGAGTAAAAGATATACAATAATACATTAAAATTCCCTATCTATCATAGCTTTAATAATATCATTAAGCTTGTTATTATCATATTTTTCAATCGCTTTACTAGCCTTTTTGGCATAAGTTTTAGCTTCTAAAATAGCTTTTTCTAAAGCTTTTTGTTCTTCAAATTTGGTTTTTAGCCATTCTTTTTCATTTTCATTTAAATCTTTTTTAAATAAAGTCTGCAAATATATCCTATCTTGTTCTTGCAAATTTTCATAAAGATAAATATAAGGTAAGGTAGTCTTACCCTCTTTAAAATCATTCATAGCAGGTTTTCCAAGAATTTTTTCATCACTCTTAATATCTAAAATATCATCAATCATCTGAAAAGCGAGTCCTAAATTTTTACCATATTCTGCAAAATCTTTCTCGTATAGTCCAGCCAAAATAGCTCCGCATCTCGCACTTGCTTCGATCAAAACAGCTGTTTTATTATAAATCATTTTCAAATAAGCTTCTTTATTGATATTAAATTTCTCTCCCAAATCAACATCCATAAGTTCGCCTATAGCAAGCTTTACAACAGCATCTGAAATAATACTTGAGAATCTAGCATCCATTTTGCTTAATTCATAAAAGGCTTTTGAATACAAAATATCACCCAACATAAGAGCATTTTTTGTACCAAATTCAGCATTAACAGATCTTGCTCCACGCCTTAATTCACTCTCATCGATAATATCATCATGTAACAAACTAGCAAGATGTATCAATTCTATAGCTGCACAAATTTTAAAAGCAATCTCACTTTCATCTGCGATAGCTAATAATAATTTAGAGCGTAATTTTTTCCCTGATTTTACATTTGAAAGCATATTTAAAATAGGTTCATAGCCAAGCTCTTGTAAAAACTGTTTTATTAATTCATCTATTTTTTGCACTATCTTTTCCTTGTTAATTGCTATTATTATTGTCTTTGCTTGTTAATGGCTTTACCTGAGGTTCGTTAAAATTAATCATAGGAACAACCTGATTGTTTTGCGGTGGATTTTGTAAAGCTTTTTTTCTCGGATCTAAAAATTCTACCATTAAACGAGATTCCTTATCTTCTATATAAACTGTAAAAGTTGCCAAACCTTTATTATAACCACTAAATTCTAAAATAAGTCTTGCTCTATCAATATGTGGATTAGTATAATCAGGTATTAAAGTTTGAGTTACCCAATCTAAATTTCTTCTTAAACTCATCACAAATTGACGCGGATATTTGCGAAATTTCGAATGTACGATGATATTAGTATTATCAAACAAAGTCCAATAAAAATCAAAATTTTGCACCTTATCTTCATAGCCTATTTCTTTAATCTGCACACTAGCTCTCTCATCTTTTTTAAGTATAAATTTATAAGTATAATCAAAAGTCGGTTCAGATGCTAAAACATTACTAAAAATAAAAAAAATACAAATTAAATAGGGGCTTATTTTAAACAATTTTAGCCTTCGTGCCCTAAAATTTTTGCGCCCAATTCTATATAAATATCATTTTGTCTTTCTTCTATGAAATCACCATTTTCTAATATGAAATTTTTTACATCCATTTCTGTTAAACCTTGTTTTTCTAAAAGTTCTACCATGGCAATATGATCAGCAAAAAATTCCTCAAAAACTTTTTCTAAGGCTCCTAAATTTCCATTTTGTATAATTTCTATAAATTTTTCTTTTGGAGTTTTATTAAACATTTCATCAAAAAAATCCATTAATTTTCCTTGAAAATATAAGTTTTTGATTATAAAATTTTAATCGTTAAAAGTAGCTAAATTAAAATAATTAAAATTTAAATTTTATTTGCAATGTGTGAAATTTTAGAAGTTAAATTCCGCATAGTGCGGAATTTATTATGAATGTGGTTTTGCTTGAGTGGCGTATTTTACACCCAGATCAAAAGCTTTAGCATTTGCGTCACGAGTTTTTGCAGGAACCATATGAAGCATAGTTTCTTTTAAAACATCTAAATCTATACATTTACTCATATAAGCAGCAATTGCAAGTGCTACAACTGATTGAGTAGCCACATTTCCCACCTCATCTTTAGCTATAGTAATAATAGGAATTTCAAAAATTTGCCATTTTTTATAATCTTCACTTTCAGGATGTACTAAATTTGGCTCTACAACTATAATGCCTCCTTCTTTTACACCCCCACGAAAACCTTTATAACCCTTATCTGCAGTCGAAAGCATAAAATCTACTTCCCCTTCTACAGCATAAGGAAATAAAATTTCTTTATCATCAATGATAATATCCACCTTAGTAGGACCGCCACGCACTTGCGAAGTATAAGTAGAAGCCTTAAAAGCTTGGCGACCTTCTTTAATGGCTGCTTCTGCCAAAATTTCTCCTGCGGTGATAACACCTTGTCCACCTTCACCGCCAAATCTTAATTGATATTTCATTTTAAAGCTCCTAAATCCACCATTCTTTTTTCCTTAGCCGCACGACGCACTTCTTCATAAGCATGGCAGTATTCTGGCTGAGAATTATCCTCATGTAAAATTCCTGTTGGAAATTTATCTTTTCTTTCTTCAAAATCCATGCTTTCAAATTTAGCTTTATCCACAACGCGATTTTTAATCCAATCAAGCATAGCTACAGCTTCGCCCATTTTGTTTTTTCTACCTAGATTAATATGACAATTTGAAAAAACATCTACAAAACTATAACCCTTATGCGCTAAAGCCTTATAAATTAAATTTTCAAGCTTATTAGCTTCGATCACATTACCCCTTGCCACAAAAGAAGCTCCTGCAGCTTTAGTTAATTCACACGCATCAAAATTTGGATCAATATTTCCAAATTGAGCTGTTACTGTATAAAAACCTTTTGGGGTGGTTGGGCTTGTTTGGGAATTCGTAAGTCCATAGATAAAATTATTGATCACAATGTGGGTTAAATCAATATTTCTACGACAACCATGTATGGTATGATTTCCACCAATTGCTAAAGTATCTCCATCTCCGCTTACTACAATAACATGTTTACTAGGATTGGCTAATTTAATACCTGTTGCATAAGCTATCGCTCTACCATGAGTAGTATGAACTGTATTGCAATTTACATAAGAACTCATTCTACCGCTACAACCTATACCTGAAACAAGACAAACATCATCCATATTCCAACCAAGTTTTTCTATTGCACGGATAATACATTTTAAAACAACACCATCGCCACATCCCCAGCACCACTGAGTAGGCATTTTATCTACTCTTAGATATTCATCATAATTAAAAGCCATTTATATATTCTCCTTTACCTTAGCAATAATTTCACTTGGAGTGATAGGACGACCATTTGCACGGTGCAAGCTAATAAAATCGCGACGCGAAGTTACTCTTTCAATCTCTTCAAGATATTGTCCCATATTAAGCTCGCTTACCATTACTTTTTTA
Source organism: Campylobacter sp. CH278 (assembly GCF_004378845.1). NCBI lineage: Bacteria > Pseudomonadati > Campylobacterota > Epsilonproteobacteria > Campylobacterales > Campylobacteraceae > Campylobacter > Campylobacter sp. CH278. The sequence continues at coordinate 189,576 of NZ_RYXZ01000002.1, forward strand.
AATTTACTTACAACTTCAGCAATTTTTTTCTCAGCCACTGGATAAAGAGTAATTGGACGGAAAAGTCCCGCTTTAATCCCTTGTTCTCTTAATCTTTGTATAGCTTCTTTTGCTGAACGACTTACGCTTCCATAAGCAATGATTAAAAATTCAGCATCATCAAGCATATATTCTTCATAAGTGCAAATATCTTCTTGATTGTTTTTAATTTTACCTATGAGTCTTTCCATATTTTTTTTCACTATAGCTCCATCTTCAGTTGGAAAACCTATGTCTCCATGATGAAGTCCTGTAACATGATAACGATAACCTGTAAAGAAAGGATTTAAAGTTGCAGGCTCATTTTCTCCTGCTGCATAAGGCTTGTAATCCTTTTTATCTCCTTCAAATTTTTTGCGGTTATAAATTTTAATATCTTTTAAATCAGGTAAAACTGCTTTACCATTCATGTGCCCTACAGTTTCATCCATAAGTAAAAATACAGGAGTCATATATTTTTCAGCTAAATTAAATGCTCTAATGGTTTCTGTATAAGCTTCTTCAAGACTTGCAGGAGCAATAGCAATACTTGCAAAATCCCCATGAGTTGGCGCTTTAGCTTGAAACAAATCTCCTTGTGCTACACGAGTTGGAAGACCTGTCGAAGGACCACCTCTCATAACATTTACAATCACAAGTGGAATTTCAGCAATAAATGCAAGTCCTATTTGCTCTGCTTTTAAAGAAATTCCTGGACCGCTACTTGCAGTCATGGATTTTACTCCACTCATTGCCGCACCAATAGCCACGCTAATACCTGAAATTTCATCTTCCATTTGTATAAAAGTTCCATCATTTGCGGGAAGCATATGGCTTAATTCATGAGCTATCTCACTACTAGGAGTAATAGGATAACCTCCAAAAAATTTACATCCACAATCAATCGCAGCTTTGGCGATTAAAACATTACCTGTTGCTATAACTTCTCTCATTATTTTTCCTATGCTAATTTTTTGTATTTGTTATTTTTTACGGCTACGGCTCTATCTTTAGCCTCAGCAGTAAGTTTGGCAAATTTAAATTCATCTCTTTTTGCCACCATAATAGCAAAATCAGGGCAATGTGTCTCACACTCAGTACAGCCTATACAGGATTCAGGGTGTACCACCTCTATCATTTGTCCTAAAACCGCATGCACATCATCACGCATAGCTAAAACCCCAGCGGGGCAATAGCTAACACAAATATTACATGCTTTACATCTATGCTCATCTACCCAAACAGGGGTATCTTTTGGAGCTGTCATACTCATGTTTTTTCCTTTATTAACCTAATATTTTTTGAATTTCTTCACCAATTAAAGCCGGAGAATCCACCACATGAATTCCATAGCTTTTTAAAGCTTCTTTTTTAGCTGCAGCACTTTCATCAGCACTTCCTACTATGGCACCTGCATGCCCCATTCTTTTACCTTTTGGAGCAGTTGCACCTGCAATGAATGCTACCACAGGTTTGCTAATATTTTCTTTAATAAATTTAGCCGCTTCCACTTCCAAACTACCACCAATTTCACCTATCATTACAATAGCTTTAGTTTCATCATCTTTTTGGAATTCACTTAAAAGTTCTTTATAAGCAAGACCTATGATAGGATCACCACCAATTCCTACTGCAGTAGAAATTCCATAACCACCTTGAACTACCTGATTAGCAGCTTCATAAGTTAAAGTTCCACTTTTTGAAATAAGCCCCACGCAACCTTTTTTAAAAATAAAACCTGGCATAATACCTAACTTACATTCTTCAGAAGTGATAATACCTGGACAATTTGGCCCAATGATTTTCATACCCTTTTTATTGGCATATTGCTTAGCAAACATCATATCCTTTACAGGCGTATGTTCTGTGATTACAACTGCAAGCTTAATACCCGCATCAGCTGCTTCAATCACGCTATCACCCACAGCAAAAGCAGGTACAAAGATCAAGCTCACATCAGCCTTTGTTGCTTTAACCGCATCTGCAACGGTATCAAAAACTGGTTTACCTAAATGAGTTTGTCCACCTTTATGAGGGGTGACACCTCCAACTATATTTGTACCATAAGCCATGCATTGCTCAGCGTGAAAAGTTGCTTCTTTACCCGTAAAACCTTGAACTATTACTTTTGTATTTTTATTAACCAATATACTCATTTTCCATCCTTATCCTACTAAACTTTTTACAAGCTCTGCACCGTTTTTAAGATTGGTTGCTGCTTTGATATTTTTAAGATTTGAATTATCTAAAATTGTCTTTGCTTCTGCTGCGTTAGTACCATCAAGACGCACTACAATTGGAATATTTACCTCAACATTCTTAGTAGCTTCTAAAATTCCATTTGCTATCCTATCACAACGAACAATACCACCAAAGATATTGATAAATATAACTTTTACATTCTTATCTCTTAAAATGATTTCAAAAGCCTTTGCAACAGTTTCAGGAGAAGCTCCCCCACCTACATCTAAGAAATTTGCAGGTTTTGCACCACTATAATTAATAATATCCATAGTTGCCATTGCTAGACCCGCACCATTTACCATACAAGCTACATCTCCATCTAATTTCACATAGCTTAAGCCAAATTCAGCCGCTTCTCTTTCAGCAGGATTTTCTTCAGTAATATCTCTAAGTTCAGCAATCTCAGGATGACGATAAAGCGCACTATCATCAAAACTGCATTTTGCATCAAGGGCATAAAAATCCCCTTCTGCAGTTTTAATTAAAGGATTGATTTCAAGCATATTCATATCTTTATCCATGTAAAGCTTATAAAGTTTAGCTATCATAGAAATGAGTTTTTTGCCTTCATCTTTATCAAGTCCTAAAACTCTCGCTACTTCAAGTCCATGAAACATTTTAAATCCAATTTGTGGATCAATACCTACTTTTGCAATTTTTTCAGGGCTTTCTTTGGCTACTTTTTCTATATCCATCCCTCCTTCACTTGAAGCGATAATGGTAATTTGCTCTGCCATTCTATTAAATAAAATAGCCAAATAATACTCTTTTACTATATTAGCGCCACTTTCTATATAAAGTTTTTGCACGAGCTTACCTTCAGGTCCTGTTTGATGAGTTACTAAATTCATTCCTAAAATTTTACTTGCGTAATCTTTTACCTCATCTAAATTCTTAGCGATTTTAACACCACCACCAAGACCACGGCCTCCTGCGTGAATTTGAGCTTTAACTGCCCAAACACTACCGCCTAATTCTTTAGCATTAGATACAGCTTCATCTACGCTAAATGCAACTTTTCCCTTTAAGGTAGGGATGCCATTGTCTGCAAAAATTGCTTTTGCTTGATACTCATGTATGTTCATTTATTCTCCTTTATATTGATATTTGATTAAAGATTTTTCTAATTTGTCTTTTTCTTGCAAACTAAGATCCATTTTCATGATTTCAATTACACCTTCAAGTCCTAATCTTGCCATAACTCCTAAGGCTTTGTTTTGCACTCCAAATTCTCCATGTAAAATCACACTCATAGGTAAAAATTCGCCACTTCTTATAGACTCAAGCATTCTTATACAAGCACTAGCAGGGGCTAAATAAGCTGAAGTTTTAAGATGTTTGATTACTTTAGCTCCACCTGTTTTAACTTCATTTTCTAAATCCTCAAATTCCTCTTCATTTAAAAATTCGCTTATATTTTTATTTTTAACACTTGCGTAAGATTTTACCAAAACCATATCATCATTATGAAAACCAATAAGTCTTGTATCCACGCTTGACATTTTGACATTAAGTTTTTTGGCAAGTTCATACTTAAATCTTGCATTATCTAAAACTCCTGCCATGGCTATAATTTTCTTTGATAAAAAAATCCCGCTTTCATAAAGAGTATTAAGTAGAAAATCCACAGGATTAGTTAAAATAATAAAAAGCGGATCTTCTGTAAAATCTTTAATTTTTTTAGCACAATCAAGCATAATGCTTGTATTTAACTGAAGCAATTCTTCTCTACTTTGCCCATCTTTTCTAGCAAAACCTGCACTAAAAAGCACTATATCTGAATTTTTGGTATGAGTATAATCTTTAGTGCAAAGTAAATCTATATTTAAATTTAAAGCGGCTATGCTTTGAGTAAGCTCTAGTTCTTTTGCGTAAAGTAAATCCTCATTGATATCTACTAAAACAATTTTATTTGCTATTTCTCTTAAAATCAAAGCATAAGCTACACTTGAGCCTACATTGCCAGCCCCTATAACAGTGATTTTCATCTTTATCCTATTTTTTCTAAAATAGCGTTAAAAGTTGCACTTGGGCGCATGATTTTATTTGCTTTTTCATCATCAAATTTATAATACCCACCCAAATCCACTTTCACACCTTGTGCATCGTTAAATTCGGCTCTGATTTTTTCTTCATTAGAAGAAAGCTCTAGGGCAATATCTTTAAAAAAGCTTTGAAGCTCCATATCACTTGCCTGTCTTGCTAAATGATTTGCAAAATACATTGCTAAATAAAAATGACTTGTTCTATTATCATCTTCTTTAACTTTTCTTGATGGAGCTTTATTATTTTCAAGCCATTCGCCTATAGCCTCATCAAGACATTCTGCTAAAACCTTAGCTTTATGATTACTACACTTATTTGCATAAAATTCCAAACTTGCTTGCAAAGCCAAAAATTCACCCAAACTATCCCAACGCAGATGATTTTCTTCGACTAATTGTTCTACTTGTTTAGGTGCTGAACCCCCTGCTCCTGTTTCAAACATAGCTCCACCCTTTAACATAGGCACAACAGAAAGCATTTTTGCACTTGTTCCAAGCTCTAAAATAGGAAAAAGATCGGTTAAATAATCCCTTAAAACATTACCCGTGATAGAAATAACATCTTTACCTTCTCGGATTAACTCTAAACTTCTTAAACAAGCTTCTTTTGGAGTTAAAATGGCTATATTTTTACCCTTTTCTTTTAAACGATTTTGTACCAAAGTTATCATGATTTTATTACTAGCTCTTTTGCTATCTAACCAAAAAATAGCTTCGGCTCCACTAAGTTCTGATCTTTCTATACCTAAATCAATCCAATTTAACACCGCATCAAATTTAGCCTGATTAGCTCTATAAATATCACCTTTTCTAACCTTATGTTCTAATAAAACTTTACCGTTAGAAACTATTTTAAAAGTTCCTTCTTCTTTAGCCACAAAGGTTTTATCGTGCGAGCCATATTCTTGAGCCTTTTTAGCCATTAAACCTACATTAGATACACTGCCAAGTTTTGAAGGATTCAAAGTACCATTTTTATGCAAATCTTCAATAACCGCCTCATAAATAGTTGCGTAAGTTTGATCAGGAATTACGGCATTTGTGTCCTTTTCCTTACCTTCCTTATCCCACAATCTTGCGCCATTTTTAAGCATTGCAGGCATAGAAGCATCAACGATAACATCACTTGGAACATGAAGATTTGTAATGCCTTTATCGGAATTTACCATAGAAATATCTGCAGATTTAGCTAAAATTTCATTGTATTTTTTTAAAATTTCATCTTTTTTGCTTGAATTTTCGATCTTACTTAAAAGCTCACTTAAACCATTATTTGGATTAATGCCTAATTTTTCAAATTCATCTTGAAATTCGATAAATAATTCTTTAAAAAATACTTTTACCGCATAACCAAAAAGTATAGGATCACTTACTTTCATCATTGTAGCTTTTAAATGCAAAGAAAAAAGCACATCATCATCTTTGCTTGCTTTAATTTCTTTTGCATAAAATTCCTGAAGTTTTTGCACATCCATAAAAGTAGCGTCTAAAATTTCATTTTTTTCAAGTTTTAAGCCCTCTTTTAAAATTTCTTTTTTACCATCAACGCTTGTAAATTCTATATTAGCCACACAATCTTGATCGATTAAAACCGCTTTTTCATTAGAGAAAAAATCCCCTTCTTTCATGTAAGAAACACGAGTTTTTGAGTTTGGATTAAACTCAACCACACGATAAGGATTGTTTTTTGCATAGTCTTTTACCGCTTTTGTTGAACGACGATCTGAATTTCCTTGTCTTAATACAGGATTAACCGCTGAACCTAAAACTTTTTGATATTTTGTTTTAATTTGCAATTCTTCATCATTTTTTGGCTCATCTGGGTAATTTGGTAACATATAACCCTTATCTTGCAATTCTTTAATCGCCGCCTTAAGCTGAGGAATAGAAGCTGAAATATTTGGGGTTTTAATAAGATTTGCATCCGATCTTTTGACAAGCTCGCCTAAAAGCTCTAAAGCATCTTCACATCTTTGTTCCTCTTTTAAATACTCACTAAAAGTAGCTAAAATCCTTCCAGACAAAGAAATATCCGAGGTTTTTACTCCTATATGTGCCCTACTTAAAAAAGCTTTCACTATAGGCAAAAACGAATAAGTCGCAAGAGCTGGGGACTCATCTGTTAAGGTATAAGTAATTTGCATTTTTAGTCCTTTAAAATACTTATTTTTATTTTCATTTTTAAGTATATTACAAATAAAAAAAAATGCAAGAGTAAGTTTAAAGTTTGTTTTAGTTTTCAAACAAACTTTAAATATTTTTAATTAAGTAAATTAGCAGGAAGTTGTATGATATTTTTAATAAGATTAAAAGGGGTTTTTAGAGTATCTGTTAAAATTTCGGTATGAAATTTAGGGTCATCTATACTTCCATCTATTTTTAAGTTTGTGCTAATTTCTTGATTTTTACCTAAAATTACATAATTTAAAATTGGAACCTTGGATATAGCTTCTGAAGCTGATTTTAAAGTTTTAAGCTCTAAACTAAAATCCACTGTATTTAATCTTAAATTTGCTGATCCTAAACCATATATATCTACACTATCGCCGTTTAAATTAATAGCTGAAACACTTAAAAGATCTTTTTTTCTATTAAAAATAATCTTTCCATCATGCAGGCTTAAACCTTTTTGATTAAAAGTTGGAGATTTAAACATCAATAAACTTGGTACAGTATCGATAAAGGAAATAAGCTGATTTATACCTCTTAAATCCTTCACATAAGTATTTTTAAAATCGATCTGTCCATCAAAATACTCCAATCCACTTCCTTTTATACTTAAGTTAAACACTCCATCTTGAACAGCTTGTTTTTGTAAAAACTCATTTAAATAATTATCATCAATATTGCTAACGTTTAAATTTAAATCATTAGAAGAATAATAAAGATCAAATTTTGCATTTCCTCTAGAACCTTTAAGATTCAAAGCATTACCTTTTAAATCAGCCTCTACCCTATCAAAAGCCAAAGTTTTATTAGAATCTGGCAAAATTAAAGCTACATTTGCTCCACCAAAACTAATATTTTGGGTATTAGTAGAAATATCAAATGTTGAATTTGAAGAGTTGGAATCTTTTCTATAAATATAACTTAAATTTTTCAAATGAATTTCTTTATTATCAGAACTTATTTTAGCACTTGCTGTATCACTTTGAGTATGAATTTCCATAATGCCCTTATTTTTTACAATATCAAAGCTATCATTTTCATAAGGAGTTTGACCGTTGATAAGTAAATTATTTTTGAAATAAGCATCATTAACACTTGCATTGAAATCTTCAAAATTTAAAGTTTTATAATAAACATTTTTAGCATTGATAAACCCAAACTTTTTAAGTAATGGAGAAAATGAAAATAAAATCTTAGGATTATTAAGATTAGCCTCAAGTCCATCTTTAAAATTTAAAATCAAATTCCACTGAGGAATGCTAATGTTAACATTTTGCGAATAATCTAATTTTACTTCTACATTTTGATTTTTTAAATCTAAAAGCTCCCCATTGTCAAAATAAAGCCTTGAAATCTGAGTATTGAAATTTCCTTGTTGTTTTTGCAAGTCAAATTTAGCATTAAAATCAGCCTCTAAAAAGCCATTTTTAACACTAGCATTTTCTATATTTAAATCATTTTGATTTAATTTTACAAATGCTTTTGTAATATTAAAATCAGCCAAAGAAATACTAACATTCTCTAAAGCTAAAATACCACTATAAGAAATTTCACCCTTATCATGAAAATCAATTTTAAGCTCCAAATCACTTTTAATTTTTCCGCTTTTTTGATAAAAAGGTAATGAAAAATGATAATCCTCTAAAGCTTTAGCAAGTTTTTCGTCAAATTTTAGATTATCAGATTTAATGCGCAAATAAATCCCAGCTTTTTTTTCATCAAATAAATCATATAGATAAACCTTACTAGAACTTAAATCAGCACCATTATAGAAAGCTTTATTAAAGACAAAATCAAGCTTTTGTTTGTTTAAATTTAAATCAAGCTTCGGAATTTCAATAGCATTCATTTTATCATCCAAGCGAACTTTGACATTATTAACATAACCTGATGCACTAATATTGTCTAAATAATAATTATCTTTAGCAAAATCTATAAATCCCTGCAAATAATCTAAATGATAAAATTCTCCCTTAGCCCTATATACTACCCAAAGATTTAAACTCTGTGGAAGTTCTATTCTTTTATTAACTCTTTTAAAAATTTCCGTAATATTTCTAATGTTTAAATCTTCTATTTTATAAGCTAAATTTTTATCTTTGTAAGAAATACTTGCGTTAAAGTCAAGCAATTCTCCACTTGCTCTACCTTGAAAATAATAAAACTCGCTCTTAGTATTGATACTTAAATTTCCATCAATATTTAAATCATAATCTTTTAATAAAAGTTTTTTAATATCAGCTATAAGTTCTTTATTTTGACGCTGTAATGTTAATTTTAAAAATAACAAATCATTATCTATAAAAAATTCATTATCTTTAAATAAAATACGCACATGATTATCTTTTATATTTAAATTTTGTATATCAATCTCTTCAACAAAAGTATATAGATATTTTAAATTTTTTGTTATTTTTAAAATCTCTGTTGAAGCATTATCAGAAGAGTGAGTTTGTGATGAAATTTCGGAATTTTGAGTCTCATTTATAGTGATATTTTTTGCTCGTACAATTAATTTTTTATCTAATTTAATATATAATTGTTCCAATTTTAAAAAATCAAATTGGATACTAGAGATGACAATCCCATTTTTAAGCACTATAAACAAAGCTAATATAAGCACAACAAAAAATATAACAATATATAAAATTTTCTTTTTCATACGCAACTTCTTTTTGATATTTATTTTGGGGATTTTTTATTATCTAACTCAGCCTTTAAAAAGCAATTCTGTGGTATTTATTCCCCAAGGTTCAATTTCTCAAATTATAACATATTTAAAGCAAAATAAATATCAGATGAGTAGTATTGATAAATATATTTTATTTTTTTTAGGACACCCTCAATCAGGCTGGATCAACATAGGTGCAAAAGATTTAAATAGGGCTGAATTTCTACATAAACTCACTATTGCTAAAGCAGCACTTCAAACCATTACTCTTATCCCAGGAGAAACAAGCGTAATCTTTTTAGAACAAGCAGCCAAACAACTTGAACTTGATAAAGATATGCTTTTAAAAGAATTTCAAGCTCAAGCTCCTTATGATGAAGGAGTTTTTTTACCAGAAACTTATAAAATCCCAAAAGGCATTACAGAAAATCTACTCATTCAAATGCTTTTAAACCATGCTGAAATTTCCAATAAAAAAACTTCTGAGAAAATTTTTGGTGATTATAATCCAAAAAAATGGCACCAATATATCATCATCGCTTCTGTAATACAAAAAGAAGCTGCTAATGACAATGAAATGCCTATAGTTGCAAGCGTAATTTATAATCGACTTAAAAAAGGTATGAAGCTTCAAATGGATGGAACTTTAAATTATGGAATTTACTCCCATGTAAAAGTTACCCCACAAAGAATAAGACAAGATAATAGCTCTTATAATACCTATAAATTTACAGGATTGCCTAAAGAAGCGGTTTGTAATGTTTCTTTAGCTGCTATTCGTGCAGCTATTTTTCCTTTAAAGACAGATTATTTATATTTTGTGCGTGATAAAAATACTGGAGCTCATATTTTTAGCACAAATATAGATGATCACAATAAAGCCATAAATTTACAAAAAGGAAAATAATTTTGATATTTTTATACAAAATAGTTAAATTGGAACAGTATTTGCTTGTTAATATTAAAAATTATAAAAAGGATAAAAAATGATTAACCCATTTAAATCAAAAGAACTGGTCACTGGTGCTTTAGCGGGTAGAAATCTAAGAAATCAACTCATCAATGCCAATCTTGCAAATGTTGATACTCCTTTTTATAAAGCAAGAGATATTGAATTTGAAACAGCTTTGGTAAATCGTGCAAATGAAATTTTCAAAAAAAATGATAATAAAGAATTGCAATTAGCCGTAACTGAAGAAGGGCATCAAAAACCTTGGAAATTCCCTGATCCCAGTAAATCTACTATTTACTTAAGAGATGGTCATTTAGCAAGAAATGATGCAAATACTGTTGATCTAGATGTAGAAACCACAGAAATGAGTAAAAATACAGTTATGATAACAGCTCTTGATGGAGTTTTAAGAAGACAAAGCAATATCTTTAGTTCTATACTTGATGCAAGCTCTAAATTAAGTTAAAGGTAAATTATGGCATACTTAAGTGATTTTGATATTAGTGGTTATGGTTTAAGTGCTCAACGTTTTAGAATGAATGTTATTAGCTCTAATATAGCTAATGCAAATACTACAAGAACAGCTGAAGGTGGGCCTTATAGAAGACGCGAAGTGATCTTTAAAGCAACAGATTTTGATAAGCTTTTAAATGAGCAAATTAACAAAGATAATAATTTTTTAAAATATGAAAATCCTTTAAATGATCCAAGTTCGCCAGAAGAAGCTAAACCTGCTATTCAAAGTGTTGTAGTGGATAAAGTGGTCAGAGATGACAAAGATTTTCGTATGAAGTATGATCCAAGCCATCCTGATGCAAATGCTGAAGGTTATGTAGCGTATCCAAATGTAAACCCTGTCATTGAAATGGCAGATTTGATTGAAGCTACAAGAGCTTATCAAGCCAATGTAAGTGCTTTTACAAGTGCAAAAACTATAGCTCAAAGTGCGATTGATTTATTAAGAGGATAATAAAAAATGAACAATATTAATGATTTAAGATTAAATAATAATATTTCAAATACCAACAAAAGTCAAAATTCCACAGGAATTGGTGATGAATTTGCCAAGATGCTTAAAAATGAAATCGATGATTTAAACAAAGCACAAGAAAGTGGAGAAGCTGCAATGACAGACATTGCCACAGGACAAGTAAAAGATCTACATCAAGCAGCTATAGCTATCACTAAAGCTGAAAGCAGCATGAAATTTATGCTAGAAGTAAGAAATAAAGCGATCAGTGCTTATAAAGAAATCACAAGAACTCAAATTTAAACCCTAATGCAAGAATATAAAAAAAATAGGGTTTCAAAAGTTGCCTTTGCCTACTGCATGGCACTTTTGTTTATGATTATTTTTATCAGCTCTACTTTTTTTCTTACATCAAAACGTCATATACCTAACACTGAAAAAGATCAATACGCTCTTGCTCTAAGAGGATCGATTATAACCAAAGATAATTTTACTATCACAAGTTCTAAACAAATTTATCGCGCTGAAATTGATCTTAGAAGTATTAACAAAGATAAATTTGATCTATTTTTAAAGCTTTTTCAAATTTATAGTGGAATAAGTAACGATCAAGTAGCAGATATTAAAAAAAGAATGCAAAATCAAAAAAAACGCTCTTATAATTTTGTTCTTTTGCAAAACTTAGATTCCAAGCAAGCAAGCTATCTTAAAGACCTTGCTAAAAAACTTTATATACAAGGTTTTTTCAAAGCTTTTACAAACAACTCTGGAAGAGTTGAAACAAGAGGATTAAATATCATCGAACATGAAGAAGATAGAATTTACATGTCAAAAGATTCTTTTACTCCTATTATCGGTTATACCAAAATGATATTAGATCCAGAAAGTGGAATTTTAAAAAATATAGGAGTTAAAGGTTTAGAAAAATACTACGATGAATGTCTAAGCCCTGTTCAAAATGAAAAAATTCAAGGACTTAAAGATATAGGTGGAAATATTATTTTAAATCTAAATTCACTACAGCAAAAAAAGATCAATGGTTGTGATTTATATTTAAATCTTTCTTTAAAACTGCAAAAAAGTATAGAGAAAGCTATAGATCAAAGAAATGAGGATTTAAAAGCCAATGAAATCATAGTTGGAGTAATGGAAAGCAAAACAGGAAGAATTTTAGCTCTAGCAAGCTCAAGGCGCTATGATCCGCAAAATCGTGGAAAAGATCTATCAGTTCTTAATGCAAGCGCTATAGAATACGGCTATGAAGCAGGTTCTGTTATCAAACCTTTTATCTTTACAACAGCCTTAAGACTTGGTAAAATAAAAATGGATGAAGTGATTAATACTTATGGCGGTTCTTACAAGCTAGGACGTTTTACCATCAAAGACGATCACAAAATGGACAAAATGACTATGGAGGAAGTTATAAGATATTCTTCAAATATAGGCATGATACAAATTGCTAAAAGACTTAACAATATAGAAATCGTATCAGGACTTAAAATATTTAAATTTGGCGAAAAAAGTGGTATTGATCTACCCTATGAACAAAAAGGAGAAATTCCAAATCCTAAGCGCTTAAGAGATATAGAAAAATCTGTTTTAAGTTATGGTTATGGACTTAAAACAACCTTTATACAACTCCTTGCAGCTTATAATGTTTTCAACAATGATGGGTTTTATATCACACCACGTTTAGCTGAAAAATTCTATCAAAATGGACGCTTTACAAATCTTGATGATGATGTAAAAAAAGAAAAAATTCTTTCTAGCGAAGCCGCTAAAACGATGCAAAATGTTCTTATAAATGTTATAGAAAAAGGAACAGGAAAAAAGGCAATTACACAAGGTATTATTGCAGGAGGTAAAACAGGAACGGCAAGAATAGCCGAAAGACAAGGTTATACCTCAAATCGCTACAATGCATCCTTTTTTGGTTTTGCAAATGATTTAAATCACGCCTATACCATAGGAGTTCTCGTAAGACATCCTACTAAACCTTATAGTTATTATGCTGCACAAAGTGCTTTGCCTATGTTTAAAGATGTTGTTGATATTTTAATCAATGAAGAATTTCTAACGCCTATACAAGACAATAACCAAACTAGCACAAACAACTAGTTTGATATATCTTTAGAAAATATCACCTCAACAGCACCTATAAGTTCTTCAGCAATCTTAGCAGCAAAAGTTGTATCATTAAGTATTGAAATTCCTTCAGCTGTTGTGATTTTTCTTACTGAAATAAGATGTTCAACATTGCCCAAGGTTAAAGTATCAATTTCTTTTAAAATTTCTTTTCCTTTTTGAAGATTTTTAATAATCAAATAAAGCTTTTCACGATCTTCAACCACTCTAAGCTCTTCGATACTTCTTAAAAGCTCTCCTAAATTCGATCTAATTTTATTGTACTCTAAAGCCAAAAATTCATTAGAAGAACTAGAATATTTCTTAATATTTGCTTGGATAATTTTTAAATTTTTAGTTGTTTCGGCTAAATTTTTAGCTGCCATCTTAAAGGTAAAAATTTTATGATTCTTTGTTTCATCGTTAATATAAACTTGTGCTTTAGTTGAAAAATCGATAATAGCTTCAAAAAGAACCTTTATCCTAGTTTGATACAAATAGTCCAAATCCACATTTTTACTAAACCACTTTTTATTTTCTAAAATTTCTTTAAAACTTTTATCACTTTGTATATCTTTACGACTAAAACCTATAGCATGAGCAACAATTGCATAGGTATTGTTATAAAGATGCTCGCTTTCTTTCCTTAAAGCTTCGATGGCTGTGTCACTAAACTTAACCAAACTACTATCAAGATATAAAGGCTTGTCTTTATTCTTATCTTAATGTATAAAATAAGGAAAAATAAGCACTATTAAAAAAGCTATACCAAAATTAAAAATACAATTATTTCTTTCCTTCAATATTGGTACTTAAAGAAGCTAAAACAGCCGTTACAACTCCTCCAACACTAGTACCTAAAGTTGCTGCTAAGGAATTTTCCAAACTGATTTGTCCTGCAAGTAAAGCAGCGACAATAATAGCCATTGTAGCTGTGCTTGATTGTATAACTCCTGTAAGCAAAGCACCTAATCCTAAAAAAACAAAAACTCCTTTAAACCCAGCAAAATCAAAACGAGAAAGATCAATTATATGTTTAAAATTTTCAAAACCACTTTTAATATAATCCACACCCAAAAAGAAAAATCCTATACCAATAAAAATATTACCTAAACCTTTTAAAACACTATCTTTTTGAAAGAAAAATAATACTCCAATAATCAAAAGTGGGATAGCTAGCATTGAAATTTTAATATTTGTCAAACCAACAATCAGCCAAGAACTTGCCGTATTTCCTAAATTTGCTCCAAAAATAATCCCTATGCCCGCACCCAAAGAAATAAACCCTGCGCTCAAAAAAGAAATCGTAATAATAGAAACTAAAGTTGAAGATTGCATAATTAAAGTACTTAAAGTACCAAAAAGTATACTTTTTATCTTTGTATCGGTTGACTTCGCTAAAATTTTTTCAAGCAAACCACCACTAAAAGCTTTAAAACCTATACCTAAATTAGTCATTCCAATAAGAAATATTGCCACTCCTGCTAAAAGATTGGCAAGCTCGTCATAACGAATTAAAATAAAAATCAAAACTAAAGTAAAAATACTCCATGAAATAAATTTAAAATATTTTAAAGAATTTCTTTCCTCTTGCAATGCCTAACCTTTTAGTTTTTCAAATTCATTCATCAGAAATTCTCTTAAATTTTCGGCTTCTTCTTCGCCTTTTTCTAGATACTCAAGCAATAAATTTTCTAATTCCTTTAAAAAAGAAAAAAGTTCATTTTGCCAGATACTATCATTTTTATTGCTTAAATTCATGGTTTGTATGAAAGTCAACTCTCTGCTTAAATCCCCAAGTTTTTCTAAAAATTCATCTTTTTGATCAGAATTTTTTAATGCTAAATTAGTATTTTGGACATTTTCTTTAAATTCTCTGATTTTTTCATCGATTAAATCGCAAAATTTCGGATAAACATCCATTTTAATAGGCTCCAAAAGGGTTTGCTCGTCTATATTTAAAGTAAGCTTTTTAACAGCAAAATAAAGAGCTAAAAAAGACAAAGCTGCTATGAGTAAATAAATTCCTAGCATTAATAACCCTTAAGGGCTAGCATTCCGCCATCTAAATTGATGCTTTCAAGTCCCAATTTTTCAGCTATAAATTCAGCTGCAACCATGCTTCTATGGCCACTGCGACAAATAAAAGCAAGTTTTTTACTTTCATCTCTTTTACTTTGAAATTCATCTAAAAATTTAGCATTTAAAAGCCCTTGATTATCATATAAAGCCACACATTGCGCATTAGGTAAAATACCTTCTTCCCATTCTAAAGGAGTACGCACATCAAAAATTTGATATGCGTTTAAATCTTGCTTTGTCCAAAGACTTGCAGGGATATTTTCTATCATGAAAAAGCCTTATTGATAATTTTTGTAAGGCTTGCATTAAATTCAGCAGGATTATCCACTCCCATACCTTCGCTTAGTTTTGCCATATTTAAAACTAGGGTTGCTATATCTGCACTAAAACTTTCGTTGTTTTTAAGACCTGTAAAAATAGCGTGTTTTGGATTGATTTCTAAAATAGGTTTGAAATTTTGCTCTTGACCCATTTGTTTTAAGAGTTGTTGCATAGCAAAATCAGGTTTATTTTTATCATAAACTATACAACTTGGGCTATCTTTCAAACGACTGGTTAGTCTTACATCTTCAACTTGATCTTTTAGAAGTTCTTTAAATTTAGCTACAAGTGGAGCAAAAGTATTTTTTTCTTCATCACTTAGTTCATTTTTATCTTCTACTTGATTAATGGCTACAAATTTCAAACCTTCAAATTCTAGCATAGGAGTTACTAAAGAATCAATCTCATCATCCATGAGTAAAACTTCTATATTTTTTTGTTTATACTCTTCAAGCAAAGGAGAGGTTCTTAATAAACTTTCATTATTTCCTGCTATATAAAAAATTTCCTTTTGTTCGCCTTGAAGGTCATTTTTATACTCCTCTAAAGAGCGTAAATTTTCACCTTTAGTGCTTTTATAAAGCATAAGTTTTAAAAGACTATCTTTTTCTCCGCCAAAACCATAAAGTCCTTCTTTTAATACCTTACCAAAGGTTTTAAAGAAAGATAAGTATTTTTCTTTATCATTGTTTTTGAGTTTTTCAAGTTCGCCTAAAATCTTTTTAACGCTAGCTTCTTTAACGCCTTTTAAAATTTGATTTTCTTGTAAAATTTCACGACTTACATTAAGTGGTAAATCTTCTACATCGATAATCCCACGCACAAAACGCAAATAAGTTGGTAAAAGTTCTTTATCGTCATCGCTGATAAATACGCGTTTTACATAAAGTTTTAAGCCGCTTTGATAATCCACACGGAATAAATCAAAAGGTGCATTTTGTGGTATGAAAAATAAAGAATTGTATTCTAATTTTCCTTCACTTTTAGTGTGAAGATAAAGTAAAGGTTTGTTTGAATCATGAAAATTTTGCTCATAAAATCTTTCATAATCTTCTACTTTAAGGCTTGATTTTTGCATTCTCCATAAAGCGTTGGCTTTATTGATTTGAGAAATTTTAAGTTCAGTTTTTCCTTCTTCTTCGCCTTCTTTAGCAGGAGTAAATTCTTCTTTTTCCATGAAAATTGGAAATTGAATATGATTAGAATATTTTTCTATAATGCTTTCGATTTTATAAGCATTAGCAAACTCATCATCTTTTAAGTATAAAGTAATGCTTGTTCCTTGTTCTTCTTTGTTAGCGTCATCAATCTCATAACCATTTGCATCAGAACTCCAAAGATAAGCTTTATCATCTAAAGCTTTTTTGCTTAAAACTTCGATTTTACTAGCCACCATAAAAGCAGAATAAAAACCTACTCCAAATTGTCCTATGAGTTGAGAATCTTTTTTAGCATCACCACTCAAATTTTCTAAAAAGCTTTTAGTGCCGCTTTTTGCTATGGTTCCAAGGTTGTTGATAAGATCATCTTTATCCATACCTATACCATTATCACTAATACTTAAAGTTTTTTTATCTTTATCAATTTTGATTTCAATTTTAGGTTCGAATTTTAAGCTTTTATATTTATCATCACTTACGCTCAAAAAATTAAGCTTATCTAAAGCATCGCTTGCGTTTGAAATAAGCTCTCTTAAAAAAATTTCTTTATTAGAATATAAAGAATGTATCATAAGCTGTAAAAGCTGATTGACTTCGGTTTGAAATTGCATTTTAATTTCCTTTGTAATTTTTTAAAGTGGTATTTTAGCAAAAAATACAAATTCTAAAGTAAATTTAAAGATTTATTTGAAAATTATAAAACCAAGCCATGCGGCAAATAAGCAAAGAAAGACATTTAAGATAATATTTAACGTAAAATTAAAATAATTTCCACTTTGCAAAAGAAGTAAATTTTGATAAGAAAAAGTAGAAAAAGTTGTAAAAGCTCCTAAAAAACCTGTACTTATAAAGCTTTTAAGTAAAGGAGATAAACCTTTATTTTGTGCATAAGAAAACAAAAGTCCTATGATAAAAGAACCCAAAACATTAACAAAAAGAGTTCCAAGGCTGATAGAATAAGGAAAAAATTTATTCACTAAATTAATAGAAAACATTCTTAAGATTGCTCCTATAAATCCCCCAAAACCAACAACTAAAAGGGTATTTAGCAAAGCTTAGCTCTTTCTTGATCGAGTAATTCTTGCATTTTTTTTCTAGTGTTTTCAAGCCATTTGTCATCATTTGTATCGACTAAATCCATACAAATGATTTTAAGCACTCCGCTACTTGCACTAAAACTTTTTGTGTCTAAAATTTTTGCAGAATCCACAATTAAAATGGGTTGAACTTTAAGATTTAATTTTTCACTCAAAATTTTTGCTCCACTTTGAAATTTAAGCATTTTTTCATTTTTAGATCTAGTTCCTTCTGGAAAAATAGCCAAAACCCTATCTTCACTAATTCTTTCTTTTGCTTCTTTTAAAACTCGTACTAAATCACGCGGATTTTTTCTATCTATACAAAGAAGTTTTGGTTTTTTCATAGCGACTTTGAAAATAGGAATTTCTCCTAATTCTTTTTTGGCAATCCAGCATAAATTTTTAGGATATAATTCTTCTAAAGCAATGATATCTAAAGCACTTTGATGATTCATTAAAATCATCTGAGCTTGTGGATTAAAAGTGCCAATGATTTCTTGTTTATAAGAGATGGTATATCTTTGAAATTTAGCCCAAATTTTGCGGATTTTCCAAAGTGTGTTTTGAGATTTTGTAAAGCAAAAACAAAAAACCACCAAAGCAACGCTTAAAACAAAAAAAATCCAAAAATAAAGAGCTTTAATTTTTTTGTAAATCATCTTTATTAACCCAACCTATTTTTCCATCAGAAAACAGTACTTTAATATAATTTTGTCTTTTGCCTAAAACTTCTACTTTTTCATCTGCATTTGCCGTATAAAAATAAGTTGAAGGCTCTGTGGGTAAAATTTTAGCCCTAGAACCAGCCTTGATAATTGCATTTTGAGTATTGGTATCTACAAGAAAACTAAGTGCAAAACAAACAACTGCCAAAGCCAGAATAATGTAATTTTTTCTCCATACAAATAAAGCTCCAAATAAAACCGCTAAAAACCATAAGGTATATTGTTTATAAATATTTAAGTCTTTATTTACAGGATTTAAATCACTCTGAGTGCTGATCTCATCGTCACTAATTTTTAGTTTTAAATTTATATTTTCAAGCTTTTTACTGTCCTTATTGAAATACGAAAATTCAAAATTTGTTTTACTTAATGGCAAAATAGCATAATAAAAAGCACTAGAAGCATTAAAATCCCCTTTTAAATTTTCAATACCTTGCTTTTGAATTCCTTCTATAAAAAAGCTTTTAAGATTTGTATTGGTTGCGTTTAGTTCTACCATCATAATGATATTAGCATCATCAAAATAACTCGCTTTAACTTTTTTAATTTCCAAAGAACTTGCCACAAGGTGTGAAAAATCTTTATTGGATAAAGTATTTTCAAATTTGATAGGATTAAGATTGATATCAGCCTCTTGAAAAGCTTCATTATTTCTAAGAAGTTTGATAGAAATTTTACTCAAACTAGCATTTGAATTTTTGGCTTCAAACCATAAAGTTGTTTTATATTCGTTATTGATAAATTCCCATTTTGCATCTGGATTTAAAAAAGATAAGTTAGTTTTTTCTACGCTTATGTTAAAATCAAATTTTGTATTTTCCGTAGTGCGAGCATAGATCGTAATAGGAAAAACTTCTCCAACATATACCCTACTTGGATATTCATCATTTGTAAGAACCAAACTCCCTTTAGCTACAAAAGGATCATCTACATTGCTTTCAAAGTCATTGTTTTCATCACTTGGCGGAATATTTTGATAAATTTTTTGTTCTTCTTGGGGTAATTTTTGTAATTCTTTTTGCATATTTTCATCTTGGCCACTAAATACAGAAATTTCACCCCTGCCAAACAATACAACAACACTAAAAATTAAAGTTAATAAAATTTTCAAAATAAAAAGCCTTTAAGCATTTTCAAACCTATATCATTACCTAGGACTTTTTCACAAGCACGCTCAGGATGTGGCATGAGTCCAAAGATTTTTTTGTTTTCATCACAAATTCCTGCGATATCAAATACAGAACCATTTGAATTTGGCTCGTATTTTAAAGTAATAAGATCTTTATCTTGCAATTCTTTTAAAGTAGCCTCATCAGCGTAATAATTTCCCTCTCCATGAGCAATTGGTAAATTAATAATTTCATCTTTTTTGAAATTTTTCAAAAAGGCATTATCATTAGAAACTACTCTTAAATTTTGGTTTTTTGAGATAAAACTAAGATTGTTGTTATGCTTCATTGCACCTTTTAAAAGACCACTTTCAAGTAAAATTTGAAAACCATTGCAAATGCCTAAGATATATCCTCCCTTTTTTGCATGATTAAAAACACCTTGCATAGCAGGAGCAAGTTTTGCAATAGCTGCACATCTTAGATAATCTCCATAAGAAAATCCGCCTGGCAAAACAACTAAATCTGCATCAAATTCTTTTTCTTCATGCCAAACAATCTGCGTTTTTACTCCAAGTTTTTCAAAGGCATAAGCTGTATCAAATTCACAATTTGTCCCTGGAAATCTAATAATAGCAACTTTCATTTTACTCTTTCTCAATTACAAGCTCATAATCTTCAATGACGCTATTTACCAACAACTCTTCACACATTTTTTTTACTTGTTCTTTGGCTAATTTTTCATCTTTCTCATCAAGAGAAATTTTGATTTGTTTTGCTATTTTTACTTCTTTAACACTATTAAAATTTAAAGAATGCAAAGCTTTTTCCACCGCTTTGCCTTGTGGATCTAAAACCCCATTTTTTAAAGAAATATTTACAATAACTTCCATATTTTTCCTTAATTTAATATTCTTTTTAAAACTTCTTCATAAGCCATTTTTACATTACCTAGATCTTGACGAAATCTATCTTTATCTAATTTTTCATTGCTAAATTTATCCCAAAATCTACAACTATCAGGGCTTATTTCATCAGCTAAAACAAGCTCATTATCCTTGGTTAAACCTAGTTCAATTTTAAAATCAATCAGCCTTAAATTTTTATTATCAAAAAATGGAGTTAAAATAGAGTTAATCTTTCTAGCCATATTTTTAATTTCACTAATTTGAGCTTCATTTTGCACTAAATTTAAAATCAAACAATGCTCATCATTGATAAAAGGATCGCCTAAGGCATCATCTTTAAGACAAAATTCCACCAAAGCAAAAGGTAGCACAGTACCATCTTTAATACCCAGTCTTTTTGTAAGAGAACCTGTTGCAACATTGCGTACTATAACTTCAATAGGAACAATTTTACATTTTTTAACCACTTGTTCTGTATCGCTTATAGTTTCTACCAAATGGGTTTTAATCCCATTTTTTTCGAGCAAATGAAAAATTTCAGTACTGATTTTACAGTTTAATGCACCTTTTCCACTTTCATTGCCTCTTTTTTCTGCATTAAAAGCAGTTAAATCATCTTTAAACTCACTAATTAGTAAATTTTCATCATCAGTTTTGAAAAGTTTTTTACCTTTTCCTTCGTAGAGCATTTCTTTTTTTGTCATTTTATTGTCCTTGTTTGATATTTAAAATTTTAATAGTATCAATAGCTGATTTTAACTGTGCGTCATCATTGATTTGTTTTTGACTGATTAGATTTTTATTGTCTTTATTTTCTTGCTTATCTTCTTTTTTATTTTTATCTATTTTTTCAAGCTCACTTTCTAAATGTTGTTTTAAGTCGCTTTCTTTTATAGAAAAACCATCTTCTTGAGTATTTACTTTACCTGGAAAAACTTCAATATCAGGTTTTACACCCACTGCTTGAATAGTACGCCCGCTTGGAAGATAATATCTTGCAATAGTAAGCCTTAAAGCTTCAGTTTTATTAATAGGTATGATTTGCTGAACACTACCTTTTCCAAAAGTATTTTCACCCACAATAACACCGCGTTTAAGATCTTGTAAAGCTCCACTTACAATTTCACTTGCACTAGCACTTCCACCATTTACAAGCACAACCAAAGAAGCATTAGAAATTTTGTTTTTAGGATCGGCTTTATATTCTTGATTTTCACTTGCGATGCGTCCTTTTTGAGAAACAATAACACCTTTATCTACAAATAAATTTACAAGTCCTATGGCTTGATTTAAAAGTCCACCAGGATTATTTCTAAGATCTAAAATAACTCCTTTAACATTAGGATATTTTTTAAGTTCTTTACTTGCCACATCTACAACATTTTTATCAAAATTTGTAACCCTAAGATAAAGAATGTTTTCATTTTCTATCATTTTTGCATAAACACTTTCTATCTTAATAATTTCTCTTGTAAGTGTAACATCAAAAGGTTTTGTTGCACCTTTTCTAAAAATGGTTAAAGTGATTTGAGTTTTTGGCTTACCACGCATTTTATCTACAGCATCATTGAGATTAATTCCTAAAGTGGCCTCATCATTAATTTTTAAAATAATATCTCCTGATTTTATCCCTGCTTTATCTGCTGGTGTTCCTTCTATAGGAGAAACAACTGTTAAAGCGCCATCTTTCATACCTACGGTTATACCAAGGCCACCAAATTCGCCATTGGTTTGAATTTTCATATCATTAAAATCTTTTTCATTTAAAAAAGAAGAATGCGCATCAAGATTGCTTAAAAGTCCTGATAAAGATTTATCCACCAAATCGCTGATATTTTGATCATCCACATAGTATTGCTCTACTATGGCAAGAGTTTTTGTAAGCTTATCTAAAGCTTCTAGGCGTTTTTGAACCTGCTCTTCTTTTTGATCAACTTTAGCTTGTAAATGACTTGTTAAAAATAGACATAAAATAAAAGTAGTGGCAAAGCCTGCAAGACCCGCAAAAAATCGTTTTGTTTTCAAAATAAGCTCCATCATTGAGTTTTAGTTTAAAGAGTAAATTTTAATAAAAATTGCTTAAAACTTCGTAAATAAATTTAAATTCTTAAAAATATGTTAAAATAGACTAAAAATTCCAAAAAGAAAGTTAATACAATGTGCCAAGAAAAACATACTCATACACATTCTCAAAAACATCTTAAAGCAGTTTGCAATCGTCTAAGTAGAACCATAGGGCATTTAAGCGCTATTAAAAGAATGGTTGAAAATGACAAAGACTGTAGTGAAATTTTAATCCAGCTTGCTGCTGTAAAAGCCGAAGTTAACAATACTGCAAAAGTAGTTTTAAAAGAACATTTAGCTCATTGTATGGTACATGCTGTAGAAGAAAATGATATTCAAAGTATAGAAGAATTAAACAAGGCTATAGATATGTTTATGAAATAATCTAAAATTAGTTATTTGTCCTATTATTTAAAAAATTTTACTCAATCAACTTGACATTATATGACTAAAGTTATATAATAGCAAGTATATAAACTAAATAAAGGATAAAACATGGCAAATATACAAGATTTTTTAACTGATAATATGCTTTCAAACCTTGAAAGCGCAGCATCTTTAGCTATACATTCTAAAAATAATGAAGTTGCACCTTTACATCTTTTATGGGCTTTAAGCGTAGATAGTACAAGTATTTTAAATCAAATTTTAAATAAATTAAATATTTCTAAAGAAGCCTTAGAACTTGAAATTAAAAGTAGAATTTCAAAACTTCCAACGAGTTCAAATGCAAGTCGTGAAAATATACGCTTTTCCAATGAACTTATAAATTCATTAGAAAATGCTAAAGGATTGATGAGTGCTAATGGAGATAGTTATTTAAGTGTGGATACTTGGCTTATAAGTGAAAGTCAAAAAAGTCCTATTAAAGAAATTTTGGCGCAATTTTTAGATTTAAGAGAATTTCAAAAAGAGCTTGAAAGTCTAAGAGCGGGACGCAAAATCGATAGCAAAACAAGCGATGAAACCTTAGACAGCTTAAATAAATTTGGTATAGATTTAACCTTAAAAGCAAGCGAAGGTAAACTTGATCCTGTTATAGGCAGAGAAGAAGAAATCGAACGTTTAATGCAAATTTTAATACGCAAAACCAAAAATAACCCTATACTTTTAGGTGAACCAGGCGTAGGAAAAACAGCTATAGTAGAAGCTTTAGCACAAAGAATTATTAAAAAAGATGTTCCAAAATCTTTGCAAAATAAAAAAGTTATCGCTCTTGACATGAGTGCTTTAATTGCAGGTGCAAAATACAGAGGAGAATTTGAAGACAGATTAAAAGCTGTCGTTAATGAAGTGATAAAAAGTGAAAATATCATTCTTTTTATCGATGAAATTCACACTATAGTAGGAGCTGGAGCAAGTGAAGGCAGTATGGATGCGGCAAATATTTTAAAACCCGCTCTTGCAAGAGGTGAACTCCATACTATAGGCGCAACTACTTTAAAAGAATATCGTAAATATTTTGAAAAAGATGCAGCCTTGCAACGCCGTTTTCAACCTGTAAATGTAGGTGAGCCAAGTGTTAATGAGGCTTTGGCTATGTTAAGGGGTATAAAAGAAAAGCTTGAAATTCATCATAATGTAACTATAAATGATAGTGCTTTAGTAGCTGCAGCTAAACTTTCAAAGCGTTATATAGCGGATCGTTTTTTACCTGATAAGGCCATTGATTTAATCGATGAAGCTGCAGCTGAACTGAAAATGCAAATTGAAAGCGAACCAAGTTCTTTAAGAAAAGTACGCAAAGATATAGAAACTTTAGAAGTTGAAAATGAAGCTTTAAAAATGGAAAATGACGAGAAAAATCAAAAAAGACTTGATGAAATCGCAAAAGAACTAGCCAATTTAAAAGAAAAACAAAATGCCCTAAATTCACAGTTTGAAAATGAAAAAAGTGTTTTTGATGGTATAAGTGCTAAGAAAAAAGAAATTGATCTGCTTAAAAATGAAGCTTCTTTGGCTAAAGCTAGAGGTGAATTTCAAAAAGCAGCCGAGCTAGAGTATGGAAAAATTCCAAATCTTGAAAAAGAAGTAGAAATCTTAGAAGATAAATGGAAAAAAATGAGTGAAAATGGAGTTTTACTTAAAAATCAAGTGGATGAGGATTTGGTTGCTGGAATTTTAAGCAAATGGACGGGTATTAGCGTGCAAAAAATGTTAACTTCTGAAAAACAAAAATTCTTAGAAGTGGAAAAACATTTAAAAGAAAGTGTCATAGGACAAGATAAGGCCTTAAGTGCTTTAGCTAGAGCCATTAAACGTAACAAAGCAGGACTTAATGCGGACAATAAACCTATAGGAAGCTTTTTATTTTTAGGGCCAACAGGGGTAGGAAAAACACAATCAGCTAAAGCTTTGGCAAAATTTTTATTTGATGATGAAAAAGCAATGATTCGTTTTGATATGAGTGAATTTATGGAAAAACATAGCGTTTCAAGACTCTTAGGTGCGCCTCCAGGATACATAGGACATGAAGAAGGTGGAGAGCTTACTGAAGCTGTGCGAAGAAAACCTTATAGCGTGCTTTTGTTTGATGAAGTTGAAAAAGCACATAAAGATGTATTTAATGTGCTTTTAGGGATTTTAGATGATGGTAGAGCAACCGATAGCAAAGGTGTAACAGTGGATTTTAAAAATACCATTATCATTTTAACTTCTAATATTGCCTCAAGTGCTATTATGAATTTAAGCGGAAAAGAACAAGAAGATGCGGTAAAAAATGAGTTAAAAAATTTCTTTAAACCTGAGTTTTTAAACCGCTTAGATGATATTATCACCTTTAATCCACTTGGAAAAGATGAAGCTTATGAAATAGTCAAGCTTTTATTTAAAGATTTACAAATGAGCTTAGAAAACAAGGGAATAAAAGCAAGTTTAAGCGAAAATGCAGCCCTTTTAATCGCTAAAGATGGTTTTGACCCTGATTTTGGTGCTAGACCTTTAAGAAGAGCTATTTATGATCTTATAGAAGATAAATTAAGCGATATGATACTTGCTGATGAACTTCATGAAAATGATAGCATTATCATTGATGCAAAAGATGATGAAATAATCATCAAAAAAGCTTAATCATTTTGAAAGTAGATCTTTCTACTTTCAAAATATAATCTCGCTTTCATTAAATTTCATATTTGCTTTTGGTAATGGTGATTTGGTGGTATAATAAGCACTTTCTCCTTTATAATTTCCACGATAAACCCCATTAGGAATGCTAAATTTTCTAGTTGTATCAGGGAATTTTTCTATATATTGAGTTAAAAATTCTCTAAACACAGGAGCAGCTGTTCTAGCCCCACCTTCTGTATAACGCATAGGCTTGTTATTATCATTTCCATACCAAATGATTGCTTCTATTTCAGGCGTAAGTCCACAAAACCAAGCATCAACACTTTTATTCGTTGTTCCTGTTTTTCCTGCTATTTCTATATCTTTTACTCTTGCATTACGCCCTGTGCCTTTTTCAACAACATTTCTCATCATATCTAAAACCAGAAAACTTTGCGCTTCATCGCTGACTTTACGCTCATTTGAGTTAAATTCCATGATGGTTTTACCGGTTTTATCCTGAACTTGTCTGATAATTTGAGGATCTTTAATCGTACCATAGTTCCCAAACATGGTATAAAATTTCGAATACTCCAAAGGAGAAATACCAAAACTTCCCAATACGATTGATAAATTAGGCGGTATATCTTTAAATCCAAATTCCATTAGTTTAGAGTAAAGAACATCAAGCCCCATATCAAGTGCGAGATTAATGGTAGCTAAATTTCTTGATCTTGTTAAAGCTTCTTTTAAAGTAATTAAACCTAAAAATTTACCCCCTTCATTTTTAGGTTTCCAATCCTCATTATTACCCGCTCCACCTTCAAAAATTCTAGAAATATCAGCAATTTCACTCATAGGCGAATATCCTAAATTAATCGCCACTTGATACACAAAAGGTTTAAAAGAGCTTCCAGGTTGACGCATACTTTGAGTAGCACGGTTATAATTACTTTTTTCATAATCAACCCCACCTACCAAAGCTAAAACATCGCCACTTTGATGATTTACCACGACCATAGCTCCGTTTAAAGTGCTTAAATTTGCATCTTTATCGCGTTTTACTATCTCATCATAACCAAATTTCAAAGCATTTTGCGCCATATTTTGAACATCTAAGTCTATATTTAAAATGATTTTATATCCACCTGTTTTTAAGTCTTTGATATTAGGGCTTAATTGTTTAATCACTTCATCTACGACATAAGGAGCAGCATTTTGAGTAAGCGTATCATCATAAACTTGCGGAATTTCTTTAATGGCTGTATCATAATCTGCTTTTGAAATCCAACCTAGATTATACATTCTTGAAATAACATTATTTGCTCTTGAGATGGAAAGATCTAAATGCTTTGTAGGATCATAACTGCTAGGTGCTTTTGGCATACCTACCAACATAGCAATCTCTTTAAGGCTTAATTCATTTAAATTTTTATGAAAATACCCCAAAGCTGCGGTTTTTACTCCATAATACCCATGTCCAAAAAAGATAAAATTTAAATACCTTTCTAAAATTTGCTCTTTAGTTAAAATGGTTTCCATTTTATAAGCAAGCAAAGCTTCGCGAATTTTACGCGTAATAGTTCTTTCTGGGGTTAATTCTGTGTTTTTAATAAATTGCTGGGTAAGAGTGGAAGCTCCTTCCATGGTTTTTCCACCGCTTTTTATGATTTTTACAGCAGCTCTAAAAATGGCATCGATATTAACTCCATTATGTTCAAAAAAGCTTGTATCTTCTATAGCAACTAAAGCTTCTATAAGGCGTGGAGGAAGCTCTTCATAAGGAGCGTAAAAACGATGCTGTTCAAAAATATTAGCCACAAGCTTGCCATTTCTATCGTAAATTTGTGTTGTAAGAGGAGGTTTGTATTCTTTAAAAGTATAACCCTCAGTATCAGCACTTGTGAAAAGATAAGCCACATAAATAAATCCAGCTATAAACAAAAGAGTAAAAAATGAAAAAATATATTTTAATATTTTCATAAATAAGCCTTTAAAGTTTGGATATCAAGCCCTAAAGCAGTGCTTAGATTTCCTACTTGTTGGGTGATGAAATTTTGATGAAAACCCTCACACATAATACAACCCGCCTTGCCTTTATAAAGATCATTTTCTACATAATCTCTTAAAGCATTTTCATCAAAATTTTTAAAATAAAGCGTAGTTTTTGAAAGAGAAAAAACTCTTTTTTCAGGTTTTACAAGCAAAAAAGCCGATAAAATACTTGCATACTTTCCATTTTGCAAGGCAAGCATTTCATAAGCTTCTTTTTTATCCTTTGCTTTGGTAAGAATTTTTTCATCTATACAAACTATACTATCTGCAAAAAGCAAATTTTGGTTTTGAAAATCTTTGCCTAAAGCACTTAAAAATTGTCTTTCTTTTTCAAGAACTATTTTTTGAACATATAAAAAAGGTGAAATATTTTTATTTAAATTTTCATCATAATCAAAACTAACTTGCCTAAAATCAATCTTTGCGGTTTTAAGCAAGTTAGCTCTTGAAATGGAACTTGAAGCAAGAATTAACATTAAAGTGCTTTTTCTATCGTTTCTAAGCTTTGTTTTAAAGCTTCATTGATTTTGCTTAAATCTTTTCCACCTGCAGTAGCAAAATCATCTCTTCCGCCACCATTTCCACCTAAAATTTGCGCCGCTTCTTTAACTAAAGCTCCTGCTTTTAAAGGCACATCTTTAACGCCAGCTGCCAAAGTGATTTTTTCATCTTTTACTTGGATAAGTAAAATCACCGCTTTAGCAAATTTGTTTTTAAAATCATCAATCATAGCTTTAATATCGCCATTATCTACGCGTTTTACGCAAATTTCAACACCTTGAATATTTTTAGAATCAAGCTCGGTTTTACTTGAGTTTTTAAGCTCATTTTTTAAACTTAAAATTTCATTTTTAAGCTTTTTGAGCCCGCTTAAAATATCATTATTTTTGAGCTCATCTTTTGCTTTGGAAAGTTCTTCAAATTGATTTTTTACAAATTCTAAAGCCGCTTTAGAAACCACAGCTTCAATGCGTCTAACTCCAGCACTCACACCGCTTTCTTTAACTATGTAAAAACTTCCTATTTGAGCAGTATTTTTAACATGAGTTCCCCCGCAAAGCTCCTTGCTTTCACCTAGAGTTAAAACACGCACATTGCCTTGGTATTTTTCATTAAACAATGCTATAGCGCCGCTTTTTTTAGCTTCTTCTAAAGGCATATTTTCTAAAATAGCTTCACTTGAGTTTATAATCATTTCATTGACTCTTTTTTCAATGCTTTCTAGTTCTTCTTTGCTTAAAGCTTTATGATGAGTGAAATCAAATCTTAGTTTATTGCTTTCAACTAAAGATCCTGCTTGGCTTACATGAGAACCTAAAATTTCTCTTAAAGCATGGTGTAAAAGATGAGTAGCTG
This sequence comes from Campylobacter sp. CH278, assembly GCF_004378845.1. Lineage (NCBI taxonomy): Bacteria > Pseudomonadati > Campylobacterota > Epsilonproteobacteria > Campylobacterales > Campylobacteraceae > Campylobacter > Campylobacter sp. CH278. Next base: position 218,673 of record NZ_RYXZ01000002.1, read on the forward strand.
AGTGGTGACGTGCGATTTGCTCTCTTTTTTCTGTATCGATTTTTGCATGAACTATATCGCCAATTTTTAGTTCTTCGCCTGCTTTTACAAAGCTAAGATTGAGATTAAAAAACTTTTGCGTATCTAAAACTTCACGCTTAGCTATAAATCCACTATCAGCACTTTGCCCCCCACTTGTTGCATAAAAAGGTGTGTTTTCAAGCATCACCCAACCTGCATCTTTAAGGATGGAAACTTCTTTAAAATCTTCATCTAAAAGGGCTAAAATTTTACTTTCGCATTCTGCTTTTTCATAACCTACGAAATGATTTTCTCCAAATTTTTCAAGCAAGTTTTTAAAATCTCCGCTTGCAGTTTTATCCCCACTTCCTTTCCAAGAAGCCTTAGCGCGTGCTTTTTGCTCATTCATTAAAAGTTCAAATTTTTCTTCATCAACTTTAAGATTTTTTTCTCTTAGCATATCAGCCGTTAAATCAAGCGGAAAACCATAAGTATCATAAAGCTTAAAGGCTACTTCTCCGCTAAAAATTTCTTTGGTGTTTTTAAGCTCTTCATTAAAAATTTCAATCCCATTTTCTATAGTGCTTAAAAATCTTTCTTCTTCAAGGCGAATTTGTTCTTTTATAAAGTCTTTTTTCTCATTAAGATAGGTATAATGTCCGCCCATTAAATCGCACACAATATCAACTAGTTTATACATAAAAGCTTGTTTAAAACCTAGCAAATATCCATGTCTTAAAGCACGACGCAAAATACGACGCAAAACATAACCTCTACCTTCTTTATCAAAACTTACCCCTTGTGCAAGCAAAAATACACTTGATCTTATATGATCAGCTATGACTCTAAAACTTGCTCCGCTTTCATAAATATAAGTTTTATTACAAAGTTTTGAAATTTCATTGATGATTGGCATAAAAAGCGAGCTATCAAAATTGCTAAATTTACCTTCTTTAATTGCTGTTACTCTTTCAAGCCCCATTCCTGTATCAATGCTTGGCTTTGGCAGTGGGCTAAGCACTCCATCAGCGCTTCTTTCGTATTGCATAAAAACAAGATTCCAGATTTCTAAAAATCTATCCCCATCTCCACCCATATAATCTTCGCTTGAGTTAAAATGCTCTTCTCCTTGGTCATAAAAAATCTCACTACAAGGACCACAAGGACCAGTATCGCCCATTTGCCAGAAATTATCTTTATCGCCAAATTTGTAAATTCTTTCTTTTTGAATGTGTTTTTGCCATAGATTAAAAGCTTCATCATCGTTTTCATGCACGGTTACATAAAGTCTGTCTTTAGGTAGTTTTAAAACTTCAGTTACAAATTCCCAAGCATAAGCTATGGCTTGTTCTTTAAAATAATCTCCAAAACTAAAATTCCCAAGCATTTCAAAAAAAGTATGATGGCGTGCGGTATAGCCAACATTATCTAAGTCATTGTGCTTTCCACCCGCTCTTATACAAGTTTGACAGCTTGTTTTGCGTGGAGGGTTTGGGCGTGGAATTTCTCCTGTAAATATGCTTTTAAAAGGCACCATACCCGCATTAGTAAAAAGTAAAGTTGCATCATCAGGAACTAAAGGGCTTGATGGGGTTATCTCATGTCCTTTTGATGCAAAAAAATCCAAATAAGCTTTTCTAATATCCATGAATTTTCCTAAAGAAATTTTTATAAAAACATATCATACCAAAATTACTTTAAATTAAGTAAAACTAAAATACAATAAACATTTTTATTTAATTTTATTTCTCTAAGGTTTTTTATGAATTTTATCAATCTTCAAGCCCAATATCTCGCATACAAAGATGAAATCAATGCTGAAATTGAAAGCGTTTTATCAAGCTCTTCTTTTATAGGCGGTGCAAAGCTTAACGAATTTGAGCAAAATTTAGCTCATTTTTTAGGTGTTAAACACGCTATAGGTTGTTCAAGTGGAACCAGTGCTTTATATCTTGCCTTAAGAGCCTTAGATATTGGCAAAGATGATGAAGTTATAGTGCCTAGTTTTACTTTCATAGCAACAGCTGAAGTTGTGGCCTTAGTAGGCGCAAAACCTGTTTTTGTAGATATAAATTTATCAAATTACAATCTTGATTTTGAAGCAGTGCAAAAAGCAATAACCCCAAAAACTAAAGCTGTTATAGCAGTAAGTATGTTTGGGCAAATGAGTGATTTAAGGGCTTTAGAAGAAATTTTAAAAGATAAAAATATCACTTTGATCGAAGATGGTGCACAAAGTTTTGGTGCAAGTTTCAAAGGAGAAAAATCATGCTCTATAGCTAAAATTTCATGTACGAGCTTTTTTCCTTCAAAACCTTTGGGAGCTTATGGCGATGGTGGGGCTATTTTTTGCCATGATGATGAAATTGCTAAAAAAATAAGAATTTTACTCAATCACGGACAAACTCAGCGTTATAAACATGAATTTATAGGTATAAATGGACGCCTTGACACCTTACAAGCGGCGATTTTAAATGTTAAGTTAAAATACCTAGAAAAAGAATTAGACAAAAGACAAAAATTAGCACAAACTTATAATGCAAATTTAAAAAACTGCCAAATTCCGCAAATTGATCCAAATGCTTTTAGCGCTTATGCACAATACAGCGTTTTAGTTGAAGATAGAGCTAGTGTATTGCAAAAATTTGAAAAAACTAATATACCTTATGCTATACACTATCCAACCCCTTTGCATAAACAACCTTGCTTTAGTGAGTTTTCAAATTTAGAACTTAAAAATTCAGAATATGCAAGCGAACACATCTTGTCTTTGCCTTTTTCACCTTTTTTAAGTGAAGAAGAGCAAGAGCAAGTTATTTGTATTTTTAAAGATTAATTCCATGAAAATAGGTATCATAGGCCTTGGAAAAATGGGGCAAAACCACTTAAATGAACTTAGTAAAAATTCTCATTTTAAACTTAATGCACTTTTTGATCTTTGCAAAAATCCAAATCTAAATATTTTTGATAATATTTTTTATGATGATTTGGATAAATTTTTAAATCAAAATAATGATATTATCATCATAGCAACACCTACAAATTCACATTTAGCAATAGCAAAAAAAGTTTTTAAACAATGCAAATGCGTTTTAATCGAAAAGCCTTTAGCTCTAAATTTAAAAGAAATAGACGAAATTTCAAATTTAGCTAAAGAATACAGCGTAAAAGTAGGCGTAGGTTTTTGTGAAAGATTTAATCCTGCGGTTTTAGCCCTAAAAAAAGAGCTTGAAAATGAAGAAATTATCAGCATTAACATACAAAGATTTTCACTCTACCCGCAAAGAATCAGCGATGTAGGGATTTTGCAAGATTTGGCTGTGCATGATCTTGATTTGCTTTGTTTTTTAAGCAAACAAGAAATAACAAAAACCAATTTGCTTAAAAAATACACCCAAGATCAAACAAGAGAAAGTGAAAGCATTATTCTATGTGAGCTTGAAAAATGTATTGCTAGCATACATCAAAGTTGGAATAGCACACAAAAACTAAGAAAAATTCATCTTATTACTAAAAATCATTTTTATGAAGCCAATTTAAATGACTTTTCTTTATTAAAAGATGGAAATTTTATAGAACTTACTCAACAAAGTCCACTTTTTTCAGAACACGAAGCTTTGTTAAAACTTATCGATAATCAACCCAATCATTTAGCCAGCACGAGCGATGCTTACAAAGTTCAAGAAATTTTAGAAAGGTTTGCGTGAAATTAGTTTTATTTTTAAATATGGGCGGAGCTACGAATTTACAAGATTGTGAAGTTTTTTTAAAAAATATGTTTAATGATCCTTATATTTTAGGAATCAAAAATCGATTTTTAAGAAAATTTGTAGCATGGATCATAACAAAGGCTCGCGTTAAAGCCATGCAAGAAAACTATAAAAAAATGGGTGGAAAATCCCCTTTAAACGAACTTACTCAAAGCCTGTGTAACAAGCTTAATTTAAAACAAGATGAATTTAAATTTGATTTTGTAAATCTTTATGTGCCTCCTTTTGCCACAGAAATTTTGCAAAAATACACTTTAAATGAAAGTGATGAAATCATTCTTTTTCCACTTTATCCGCACCATTCTTGCACCACAGTAACTTCATCTTTAGAAGTTCTGCAAAATGAAATTTCAAAGCAAAAAATTCAAGCAAAAGTAAAAACTATAGATATTTTTTACAAAAATGAGCTTTATAATGAGATGATAGTTTCGCACATTTTGGCTAAAAAAAATAAATTTGATGCCAAAATTTTGATTTTTTCAGCGCATTCTTTACCACAAAGCATTATTGACAAAGGTGATTTATATGAAAAGCATGTAAATGATCATGTAGAAATTTTAAAAGAAAAGCTAAAAGATCATTTTGATGAATTTATCTTAGCTTATCAGTCTAAACTAGGCCCTGTAAAATGGCTTGAACCAAATACAAGTGATGTTTTAGCAAATTTAAACGATAAAGCTTTGATTTATCCTATTTCTTTTTGCATTGATTGTTCTGAAACGATTTTTGAGTTAGGTATGGAGTATAAACATTTAGCAAAATGTGATTATGATTTGATAAGTTGCCCTAATGATAGTGATGAATTTATGGAATTTATTTTAAATTCTATAAATCCACCCTTAGCAAGAAAAACTTCTTGCTAAAACTCAAAAATACTTCCCAAAGCTCACATAAGCTTTAGAACTATAATCATCATCTAGTTTATACTTCTTTAAAGC